>DATCWW010000510.1:0-19328 GCA_036566145.1 Gemmatimonadales bacterium | reverse complement strand
GGCCCGAGGGCCGCGCTCAGCTCGAGGACGGGGTCGGCGCTGCGGGTGGGGTCGAGGTGAGTGGGCACCAGTCTACAATAGCAGGGCGCGCTGCCGAGTCGTCAACTGCCGTTGGGGGCGGGCGTCGTTACCCGGCTTACGGTTTGGAGGCCGGACGGTAGGTTCTTCTGAACCAGCTACAATCGGACCGACCCATGGTCACGCAGGACTGTCTCACCGGCACGTTGTCCGACCGTTACCGCATCGAGCGCGTGCTCGGCCGAGGCGGAATGGCGACGGTGTACCTGGCCGAGGACCTGCAGGATGGTCGGCGCGTGGCGGTGAAGGTGCTCCGCCCGGAGATCACCGGCCATTTGGGGTCCGGGCGCTTTCAGCGTGAGATCAGGATCCTGCAGGAGCTGCGACACCCCGCGATTCTGCCGGTGCTCGACTGGCACGAGTCGGCGACACTCCACTATTACGTCATGCCGCATGTCGATGGCGAGTCGCTAGGCGCGCTGCTGGAGCGGGTCGGGCCGCTGCCTCTCGCCCGGGTCCTGCACATCGCCGGCGCAGTCGCGGAGGCCCTGGACTACGCCCACTCCCGACACGTGCTCCATCGGGACATCAAGCCGGCGAACATCCTGCTCGAGGGCGACCGGGTTGCGGTGTGCGACTTCGGAGTGGCCCGCGCGCTGGAGGCCGCTGCGGGGGACTCGATCTCGTCCAGCGGACTGGTGCTGGGCACCCCGGCGTACATGAGTCCCGAGCAGGCGGTCGCGGGCGAGGTGGACGCCCGGACCGACGTCTACGCGCTCGGGTGCGTCATCTACGAGATGCTCGCGGGCGAGCCGGTGTTCATCGGACCGACGTCGCAGGCGGTGGTGGCGCGGGTGGTGAGTGAGGATCCCCGTAGTCTGCGAGCCGTGCGGCCCGACGTGCCGGGGACGGTCGAGGCGGGGCTGCGCCGGGCGCTGGCCAAACGCCCCGAGGGACGCCCGGCCAGCGCGGGAGAGCTGATGCGCGCTCTTGCTTGAGCATTGTGCCAAGCTGCGCTCATCACTTGGTCACCATGATGGCGAAGCCTGCCTTCTGCAGCTGCTTCCCCAGCAGGACTCCGAGAAGCGCGAACGAGCAGTACCCGACGAAGAACAGGGCCAGCACCCACAATGGATGGAAGAACGCGAAATCCGCCGGGAGCGTGGCTTCGATCGTCTTCTCAGCCAGCTGGCCAGCCTCGTACACGTAGTGCTCCTTGCTCCCCTGCCGGTACTGCAGGATAGCCACCACCCCGCCCAACAGCGGCACGAGAATGCCGCCGCTGATGAACTTCAGGAGCTCCGCTGCGGCTCCGGTTTCACTCGACGCACCAGTGGTGAAACCGCTGATCAAGCCGAGCGCCGCGGCCCCGGCGAGCCACAGCAGCTTGGTCGACAATCCGGCATCGTCCGCGAAGCAGTACACGACGACCACCACCCCGAAAGGGAGGAGCCAGAGGAGGATCTTCCAGGGGACCTCGCCAGTCGGGACGCTATAGGTGTACGAAGATGAATTCATCGTGCTCGCCGCCTTTCCCCTCAGGGCCTGAACGGCGGGGGTGGCGGCTGGGTCGAGTTGGTCGGAGGCGTGCCGCCGGTCACAATGCGCCCGTCCTTGTCGCAGATGATCCCCTTGTTCCAGTCGGCCCCGTAGTAGACCTTCTGCTCCAGATGGCAGACCGCGAGCTTCAGCTCGTCGAGCTCGGCCAGGACGCTGTTGCCCCATTTCTCGAAGGCCTTCCCCCAGGCCTCGATCCCTTGGCACATCGTCTTCCAGTCCCCCGGACAGCTCTTGGTCACGTAGTCCGCGTTGGGGGGTCTGAGCGGCTTGGCTGGCGTAGACATAGACACCTCCTATTCCTCCAGTGGGACTGCGGGGACGGCGGGGACTCCTTTCCGCAGGGCCGCGGCGCGTGCCTCGAGCCGCCCTGCGGCCTGACCCCGGCCCATAGCGACGGCGGCGCGGGTACGCGCGGCGAGGGCGGCGGGGAGATACGTCAGATAGAAGACGGGCTGGGGCGCCTGGAGCAGGCCGGCGACCTCGTCGGCGCGGGCGAACTCCCCCCGGGCGAGGAGAAGATTCGCGAGCGCCAGCCGCTCCGGAGCCAGCGATTCCCAGGGCTGCCATTCGAGGTCACCGAGAGGCGCGCTCGGGCTGAGCGCGGTCAGACGGGAGAGCGCGGTCGTGGAATCTCCCGCGGCCAGCGAGGCGTGGGCCGCCATCACCGCGGCGAGGAGCGAGTCCGACCGAAGGCGGGAGGAATCAGCCCGGACCCGCAGCACCGCGGCGATGGTTCCGAGGTCGGCCGCGGCTCTCCGGTGCGCGGCCCAGGTCCCCAGCGCCCAGAGGACCGGGGTAGCCATCCGCGGATAGTCGGTGCCGAATTTGCGAGCGACGTCCGCGGCCGGTCCGTCCAGCGCGCCGTCCACCGCGTCGCCCATGGCCAGGTACAGCACCGGGCCCCCGAGTTCGGCGGCGGCCTCCGATCCGAGGAGGGCTCGGACCGAGTCCAGGTGGCCGGTGGCGGTGAACAGGCCTTGCAGGCCGAGGAGGGAAGCCCAGCGCTGGTTGGGTGTCGCGCTGCCGGCCGCGGACACTGCCCGGAACCCTGACGCGGCGCACGCGGCCTGGGAGGCACCGACCGAGAGCAGCTTGGCCGCGCGGAGGACGCCCGCTACGCCGAGCCGGGCGGTCCAGTCGAGCTTGCCGGGTCCGTCCCGCATGCACTGATACATCGCCTCGAGCTGAGCCTGAAGGGCGGAATCGGGCTCGACCGCTTCGAAGTCCCGGATCAGCCCCTGGGTGCGGGGCAAATCGCCGGCACGCAGGGCGATCTCGGCGAGATGAAAGAGAGGCGGGGTGAACGCGGAATCGGTGCGTCTGGCCTGGAGGAACGCCGCCTCCGCCATCGAATCGGGTGAGGCGGTCCGCGGGAGGAGGTGATAGTAGGTCTCCCCCAGCGCCATCCAGGCCTCGCTCCAGGACTGATCGAGGTCGAGCGCCTCGCGAAAGCGGGCCGCGGCAAGGTCCCCGGCCCCGGTGAGATAGAGCTTCAGGCCAAGAGCGAACTGGAGGTAGCGGGGCGGTAGTCCCCGCTGGCCAGCGAGGGCGACGTCCACCAGCGTGAGCGCCTCGTCGTTCAGCTCCCGCCAATTGGCGGCCTGGGCGCCCTTGATTGCCGCGAGGGCCAGGGCGCTGTCGGCGGCTACCGCCTGCCGGTAGTGCTGCAGCGCGGCCAGGAAGCGCATCCGGCGGTACTCCTGCTCCCCCTGGAGGAATGCCGCGACCGCGGCCGGGCTCCGCTGGGTTAGGGGGCTCAGATCGACCTTGCGGCCGGGCTCGAGCAAGGAGGGCAACAGCTCCCCGACGGCCTGTAGCCCGAGCTGGGGAATCGCCGCGTCGGCCGCCGGCGCGGAGGCGCCCGCCGTCCTGACCACCGAATCGCCGAGGGCATCGTGCAGTCGGAGCACCACGGTGACGGAATCGGGTCGCCGCACGATGAGACCGTCGACGTAGTAGCGCGCCCGCTGCCGGCGGGCGATCTCGGTCGCCACCGGTCCGGGCAGCCCTCCGATTCCGGATTTCTGCGCGCCGGTCAGCCAATCCCAGCCATCCAGCCACCGCAACGGCGCGACGCCCTCGAGGGCGTAGCCGATGTAGGTGGCGACGCCCTCGCCCGCACCGTCCGGAGAGCGGTCGCGCAAGGGAAATACCACGACCCGGCCGGCCTCGAGAGCCGCAGGGCGGACCAGGCCGGCGCGCCACACGCCCACGGCGACAACGGCGGCGACCCCGGCCAGGATCGCCGCTGCGAGCCGGCGACTCCCGGCGCGCGGGCGAGACGGAGACAGGGGCTCGCGAGACGCCGAGTCGAGAGCGGCGCGGAAGTCGCTGGCGGTGGCGAAGCGGTCGGCCGGCACCTTGGCCAGTCCCCGCTCGATCACGGCCTGCACGGCGCCCGGAGTGGCGGGCCGAACCACCTTGAGCGAGGGCGGCGAATCATGCAGGTGGCGGGCGAGGACCGCCTGCGCCGTTCGCCCGCTGAAGGGAGGCTCGCCGGCCAGCATCTCATACAGCAGGCAGGCCAGCGCGTAGATGTCGGCCCGCCCGTCGACGTGGGTGTCGCCGCTCGCCTGCTCCGGACTCATGTAGGCCGGAGTTCCCACCACCAGCCCGGACCTGGTCAGCTCCTCGCCGCCGGCCTCGGTCAGCGCCTTGGCCACGCCGAAGTCGGCCACCATCGCCTCGGCTCCGACCAGGAGAACGTTGGCCGGCTTGATGTCGCGGTGGACCACGCCGTGGCCGTGCGCGTAGGCCAGGGCCTGGGCGATCTGATCCGCGATCCGCAGCGCCTCCGGCAGGGAGAGCTGCCGCTCCCGGGTCAGCCGGTCGCGCAGCGACTCACCCTCTACGTACGGCATGGTATAGTAGAGGATTCCGTCCGACTCCCCCGAGTCGAACAGGCCCACGATGTGTCGGTGCTGGAGCCGGGCGGCGATGCGGATCTCCTGGAGAAACCGCTCGCCCCCGAGCGCGGCGGCCACGTCGGGCTGCAGCACCTTGAGCGCGACGGAACGCCCGTGCTTGAGGTCGTTGGCCAGGAAGACCACCGCCATGCCGCCGCGGCCCAGCTCCCGGACGATCTCGTAGCGACCGACGACTCCATGCTGAATCCGCTGGAACAGCCCCGTCGCGCTCATCCAGCGGCCCGGCGGAGGGGGAGGGTCCAGGTGATCCGCCCGACCTCGATGCCCTGGTAGAGCTGGCGGATCGATACCGAGGCGGAAGATTTGGCCACGAGGCGGACGCCGGCCTGGCGCGGGTCCGCCAGGACGAAGCGGCACCTGTGCCGGGCGCCCTCAGCCAGCCGCACCTTGGCGAACCGCACGACGGGCAGCGCAGGCAGCACGATCCGCACCTCGTCGGCCGGACGCCTTCCAATCCGGACGAACGGACCGCGGAAGGAGGGCGCGAGCACCGGCGGGACTTCGAGCGCCAGGGTGACGCCGAGGGGAAGGCGCTGCTCAATCTCGAAGTCGAACATCCGGGCCTGGTCCGGCGCTCCACACATGGAGAACCAGGTCCCGGTGCCCTCCATGAGCGCCTGCGTGTCCAGCACGTTGAAGTTGCGCCAGGTGACGTTGTTGAACTGGCGGAGGAAGTCCAGGAACCCGTCCCAGTCGGTCGGCGCGGGCGCCGGCGGCGCCGGGTCGTACGGGTGGTTCACCGTGGCCACGAAGCAGTAGTGGCCGCTGGCGGGGATGGCGGCGCTCGGCCAGGTGATAGCGGGCGTGACGGTCAGGATGTCCCCCTTGGGGACCAGGACCGGCGCACTGGTTCCGATCAAGGTCCACGCGCCCGGTGTCACCAGGGTAGCCACTTCGCTCCAGAACACCGTGGCGGTAGCCCCGTTGGCCGGGCACATCCCGCGGTTGCGGATGCGCACGTAGAGCTGGTGATCGTTCCCGGCGAGAATCGTCTGGCCAAGGGTATCGGAGTTCTCGACGCCGCTGCCCTCGCCGAAGCTGCCCTGCGGGTCGCCGAGCGGGGCGCCGCCGCGGACGATGACGTCGGGACTGGAGCTGAGCGGGCCGACGCTGGGCACCACGCCGGTGTCTCCCACGTAGTCCCGCAGGTAGAGATCGACCAACTGTCCGGCGACCAGGCGGAGATTCGGCATGGTGCCGATATTGCCCTGCGCCGGGGCCCCCTGCGCCGTCCCGTTGGCCGCCAGCAGCGCGCGCATCGCAGTGGGCGTGAGGCGCGCGTTGGCGGCGGCCGCCATGTGCATGTGCTGGACCAGCACCGCCGCGCCCGCCACGATCGCGGAGGCTCCGCTGGTGGCGCCGAAGGTGTTGGTGTAGGTGTCGTTCGGGCCCGGGCCGGACCCGGGCATATCGCCCTTTCCAGCGGAGACCAGCTCGAGGCCGGTCGCGAAGCAGTTGATGCGCGAGCCCACGTTGCCGACCGGGGCGTGGGCGATCGACCCGGACAGGGGCGGGTCACCCACCGAGGCGCCGACCATGATCGTGCCCGAGTCGTCGGCCCAGCTGGTGAACCACGCATCGAGGTCGTAGGCGCCGTTGCCCGCCGGCTCGATCACGATGATGTCCTTGTTGGTGGCCGCCTTGATGGCGTCCATCACCAGGCCGCCGGTCATGCGCTCCACCGGCATGTCGCCGCCACCCTGGACCTCCAGCAAGAGCACGTCCCCTGCTGCCAGGGTGTCGGCCGCCGTGGCGATGGCGTCTGCCACGTCGGCATTGGTCACGCCGTTCCAGTGGGACACCAGGCGCACCGAGTTGAGGCCGGGAGCGATGCCGATGATCCCGGCGGCGTTGTCGGCCCCCGCGACGAGGCCGAGGACCGAGGTGCCATGATCGCGCCAGATGGGATTGTCCCAGGTCAACGGCGTCATGCGGATCGGCGGCTTGGGCTTGAACTCGTCGTGGTCGGTATTCCATCCCTGCTCGACATCGGCGAAATCGATCCCGGCCCCGTCGACGCCGAGCGCCGCCCAGGCCCACTTGGCGTCGATGCCGGTCTTGGCCGGATCGAGGTGGTGCTGAATCTGGGCGAAGGGAATATTCTGCGCCCAGTTGACCGCCGGCGGCGGACCGGGCGCCTCTTCCCGGTACACCGCATCGACCGCCCCCCGCACTTGAAGCAACGCGTTACCCAGATCCGTGGAGACGGGCTCGGCTCCCTTGGTATCGACGATCCAGTAGGCCGTGAGACTGCGGGCGGGCGGGAAGGGACCCTCCCGGGAAACCCGGTCGAGCACCAGAAGTCGGGAGAGGTCGAGACTTCGGATGGCCCTGAAGGAAGGCGGTGAGCCGTGTCGCGCCAGGGCCTCCCCAAGCCCGGGGAAGTCGATCGCGTTGCCCAGCGTCCCGAGGTCGTCCAAGGCAGCGGGACCTAGGGCAGGCGTGCGCTCAACGAGGCGGCTCACGGCCTCCTGGCTGAGCACCACGAGCAGGCGACCGGTGCGGGGCACCGGCATGAGGTGGGGCGCCGTCATCGGGCCTCCACTGGACGTCGCGCGTACACCTGGGCATTACGACTCCAGCCCTTCGCGACGGTCGGAAACACATTGGGCCGGCGGCCTCGATGGGTGGCCGTCGGGCAACGGTTCAGAGGCACAGTCGACTTTCACCGTGAAGCGTGCGTGAAAGTCGACATCCGCCGCGTCGGGGGAATGGCCCTACTATACGTCGCGGTTCGGGACCCGGCTAGAGCGGAAGGCTACAGGATATACCGCCGCAAGTCGTCGTCGTTCACGATCTTGGCCAGCCGCTCCCGGACCTGCGTCGCGTCGAACACGATCCGCCGCTCCGGGTACTCCGGGAGCTCGAACAGCACCTCCTCCAGCAGCGCCGCCATGACCGTGTGCAGCCGGCGGGCGCCGATGTTCTCCATCCGGTCGTTGGCCTGGAACGCCACCCGGGCCACCTCGGCCACCCCCTCCGGGGTGAAGACCAGCTCCGCCTGCTCCGCCGCGACCAGGGCCTGGTACTGCTTGGTCAGGGCGTTCTCCGGCTCGGTCATGATCCGGACGAAGTCCTGCTCGGTGAGCGGCTGGAGCTCCACCCGGATGGGAAAGCGGCCCTGCAGCTCGGGGATGAGGTCGCTCGGCTTGGAGACGTGGAACGCGCCGGCCGCGATGAAGAGGATGTGGTCGCTCCGGACGTAGCCGTAGCGGGTCTGGATGGTGCTCCCCTCGACGATGGGGAGGAGGTCGCGCTGCACGCCTTCGCGGGAGACGTCGGGTCCTCCGGCCTGCCCGCGCTCGCCCGCGATCTTGTCCAGCTCATCGATGAAGATGATGCCGTGGTTCTCGACCCGGTCGAGCGATTCGTTCACCACGTCGTCCATGTCCACCAGCTTCTTCAGCTCCTCGTCCACCAGGACGCGCCGGGCCTCGGGCACCTTCACGGTGCGCCGCTTCTTCCGCTTCGGCATCATCTCCTGCAGCATCTCGGTGAAGTTGATGTCCGGCCCCTCCATCCCCTGAGGCGGCTGGATCAGCTCCATCATCGGAAAGCTCTGAGGCGTGACCTCGATCTCCACCTCCCGATCGTCGAGCCCGCCCTCGGCCAGCATCTGCCGCAGCTTCTCCCGCGAGCGGCTCCGCCGCTCCTCCTCCGCGGTGGCCGCGGCCTCGGGCTTGGCCTGGCCGCTCGCGCCGACCACGAACACCGACCCGCCGTCACCCCCCGACCCTGCGCCCCCGCGCCCCTGCGCCCCTGCGACGGGCGGCGGTGCTGGGAGAAGGAGGTCCAACAGCCGCTCGTCCGCCCGCTGCTCGGCCTGGGGATAAACCTCGTCCTCGCGCTCGGTGCGGACCATGTTGATGGCCGCGTCCACCAGGTCGCGCACCATGGACTCGGCGTCCCGTCCGACGTATCCGACTTCGGTGAACTTGCTGGCCTCCACCTTGATGAACGGCGCGCCGGCCAGCCGGGCCAGCCGCCGGGCGACCTCGGTCTTTCCCACCCCCGTAGGGCCGATCATGATGATGTTGTACGGCGTGATCTCGTCCCGGATGTCGTCGGGGGCCTGGGCCCGGCGCCAGCGGTTCCGCACCGCGATCGCCACGGCCTTCTTGGCCGCGTCCTGGCCGACGATGTAGCGGTCGAGCTCCGCCACGATCTGCCGGGGCGGCATCTCCTCCAGCCAGGGGGCGGGAGCGGGAGACTCGGGAGTTTCGGTCTGGGGGATGGTGTCGGTCATAGGCCAACGGGAAAGGGGGAGGGCGAACGGGGAAGGTGAAGCGCGAGGAGCTCATTGCGCTCCCCTTCCCCTTTCACTTTTCCCCTTTCCCCTCTCCGGGCAACTCCAGCACGGTGATGTGCCGATTGGTGTAGACGCAGATGTCCGCGGCGATCTCGAGCGACCGCTGGACGATGGTTCGGGCGTCCTGGCCCGACAGGGGAAGCAGGGCGCGGGCGGCGGCCAGAGCGTAGTTGCCGCCGGAGCCCACCGCCACAATGCCGTCGTCGGGCTCGATCAGCTCGCCGGAGCCGCTCACCAGGAAGCTGTGCTCCAGGTCGGCCACCACCAGCAGCGCCTCGAGGCGGCGGAGGATCCGGTCGCTCCGCCAGTCCTTGGCCAGCTCCACCGCGGCGCGGGGGAGGTTGGCCGGATACCGGTCGAGCTTTTCCTCGAACTTCTCGTACAACGTGAGCGCGTCGGCCACCGAGCCGGCGAAGCCCGCCAGCACCTTGCCGCCCTTGAGGGTGCGGACCTTGGTGGCGCTCGCCTTCACCACGCTGTCGCCGATGCTCACCTGCCCGTCGCCGCCCAGAGCGACGCGGCCGTCGCGGCGGACGGTGAGGATCGTGGTTCCGTGAAAGGCCATCGCGGTCATGCCCTCGGGTGCGCCTGCTGATACACCTTCTTCAACCGCTCCACGCTGGTGTGGGTGTAGACCTGGGTCGTGCTCAGCGAGGCGTGACCCAGCAGCTCCTGCACCGCCCGGAGATCGGCCCCCGCGTCGAGCATGTGAGTGGCGAAGGTGTGCCGGAGCGAATGGACCCGGAGATCGTCGCCGCCCACCGCGTCGAACATGCGGTGCACCACCCGCTGGACCTCCCGCGGGGCGAGCCGCCGCCCCCGCGTGCTGAGAAAGACCGCCCGGCGGTCCGCCGCGGTGCGCGGGCGCACCGTCTCCCGGAGGTTAAGATAGCGGCGCAAGGCCAGCACCGCGCGCGAGCCCACCGGAACGATCCGCTCCTTCCGTCCCTTGCCGCGCACCTTGGCCTGATCCGACAGCAGGTCGAGGTCGTCGAGATTCATCCCGCTCAGCTCGCTCAGCCGGATGCCGGTGGAATAGAAGAGCTCCAGGATCGCGAGATCGCGGGTCGGCTTGTACTCGTCGCCCGCGGCGCGCGACTCGGCCCAGGCGAAGAGCCGCTCGGTCTGCTCCCTGTCGAGGTAGGTCGGCAGCCGCTTGTCGATGCGCGGCACCCGGGCCGCGCGGGCCACCGCGTTGGGAACATCGTGGTGCACCTGGAGGTAGCGGTAGAAGCTCCGCACGGCCGAGAGACTCCGCGCGGCGGTGCGCTTGGCGAGACCACGCCGCTGCAGCTCGCCCAGAAACCCGCGCAGCCCGAGCCGGTCCACCGTGGTCCAGCCCCATCCTCCGCCGTAGTGGCGATCGCAGAACTCCACGAAGGCCTCGAGGTCGCGGCGGTAGGCCTTCACGGTATGGGCCGAGGCGTCCTTCTCCTTCTCGAGATGGAGCAGGTAATCGGCTAGCTCGGGTGGCGGCTTGACGGCCGTCGAGCGCGGGCCGGGCGTGGTGCGGCCTTTCAACGCAGGAACTCCGCCATCCACGAATGGAAGTCGCGCTCCGCCCGCTCGGCCAGCAAGCTCTTCTTCGAGTCCTTCTTTACCTTGCCCGGCAACGGATCCAGCAGTCCGAAGTTGGCGTTCATCGGCTGGAAGTGGCGCGGATCGGCGTCTCGGAGATAACGGTAGAGGCCGCCCAGCATCGTGGTAGCCGGGGGGACCGCTGCCGGACGGCCCTCCAGCCGCCGCGCGAGGTTGATGCCCGCGAGAAGCCCCGTGCCGAGCGACTCGGTGTAGCCCTCGACGCCGGTGAGCTGGCCGGCGAAGAAGAGGCGGTCGTCGTCCCGGGCCGTGAGCCCCGGGCCGAGGCTCGCCGGGCTGTTGAGATAGGCGTTCCGGTGAATGCTGCCAAAGCGGAGAAACTCAGCTGACTCGAGCCCCGGAATCATCCGGAACACCCGTTGCTGCTCCGGGATTCGAAGGCGGGTCTGGAAGCCGACCAGATTCCACATCTGTCCGGCCTTGTCCTCCCGCCGGAGCTGTACGACGGCGTGGGGCTCCCGCCCGGTGCGCGGGTCGGGAAGGCCGACCGGCTTCATCGGGCCGAAGCGGAGCGTCTCCCGGCCCCGCCGCGCCATCTCCTCGACGGGCAGACAGCCCTCGAAGTAGGGAACCTGGTCGAAGTCGTGCCCCTGATACTGGTCCGCCACCGCGATGGCGTCGAGGAAGGCGTCGTAGCCCCCGCGGTCGAGCGGAGCGTTCAGATAGTCGTCGCCGTCGCCTTTGCCGTAGCGGGACAGCCGGTAGAGCCGGTCGTGATCGAGCGACTCGTCCGCCACCACCGGCGCGATCGCATCGTAGAACGCAAGCGCCGCGGAGCCGAGCCGCGTGCCGATCGCCTGGGCCAGACGGTCGGAGGTGAGCGGCCCGGTGGCGATCACGCCCGGCGAGGGCAGATCGGCCATCTCGCCCCGCACGACGGTGATGTTGGGATGGGCGGTCACCTTCTCGTGCGCCGCTCGGGAGAAGACCTCACGGTCCACCACCAGCGCCGTGCCGCCCGGTACCCGGGCCTCGTCGGCGCAGGGCAGCAGCACGCTGCCGAGCGCACGCAGCTCGGCCTTGAGCAGGCCGTGCGCGTTGGTGGTGTCGGTGGACTTGAAGGAGTTGCTGCAGACCAGCTCGGCCAGCCGGTCGGTGCGGTGCGCCGGGGTGGGAGCCACCGGCCGCATCTCGTGGAGAGTGACCCGCACGCCGCGCTCCGCCAGGGCCCAGGCCGCCTCCGTCCCGGCCAGGCCGCCGCCCACCACGGTCGCGGACGCGGTCACGCCAGCGCCACCTCCTCGGGCTCGGCGAGGACGATCTTGTGCCTGCACTTGAGACAGGTGCGCGTCTCCCCCTCGGCCTTGCTCACTTTCTTCTCCATCCCGACGAAGCCGCACTCGGGGCAGGTGTCCGGGACCGGCTTGTTCCAGGTGGAGAAGTCGCAGGCGGGGTAGCGTATGCAACCCCAGAACGACTTGCCCCGCTTGGTGCGCCGCTCGGCGAGATCGCCCACGTCGCACTTGGGGCACTTGATCCCCATCGGGATGGCACGGGTCCCCTTGCACGCCGGATAGGTGGTGCAGGCGAGGAACTCGCCGAAACGCCCGGTCTTGATCACCATCGGCGAGCCGCAGAGGTGACACTTCTCGTCCGTGGGCCGGTCCGGGGTCCTGGCCTTCTTGAGCGACTTGACGTAGTCGCAGGTGTCCTTGTACTTCACGCAGGCCAGGTAGGGCCCGAACCGCCCGGTGCGGAGCTCGACCTGGGAGCCGCACTTGGGGCACTGCTCCTTGGCGATGTCCTCCGCGCTCAGGCCGTATGCGTCCGACACCAGCGCGTTCATGTCCACCGCGCCGAGCGCCTTGTTGAACGGCCCGTAGAAGTCCTGCAGCACCCGCTGCCAGCCCAGCTCCCCTTCCTCCACCCGGTCGAGCTCGGTCTCCATCCCGGAGGTGAACTCGACGTTGAAAATCTCGGGGAACTTCCCGATCATGATCTTCTCGACCGTCTCGCCCAGCTCAGTGGGGAAGAAGCGGCGCTGATCGACCTTGACGTACTCCCGGGCCGACAGCGTGGAGATGATGGCGCTGTAGGTAGACGGACGCCCGATGCCGAGGCGCTCCAGCTCCTTCACCAGGCTGGCCTCGCTGAAGCGCGGCGGCGGCTCGGTGAAGTGCTGCGACGGCGTAATCTCGCGGACCTCCACCGTGTCGCCCTGGTTGAGCGGCGGGATGGGGGGCAGGTCCTCCACCTGGCGACCCTCTTCCTTCTCCCGGCCCTCGGTGTAGAGCACGTGATACCCGTCGAAGATCATGACCGACCCGGTGGCGCGGAAGAGATACTTGCCCAGGTCGAACTCGACCACCGTCATGTCGTACTGCGCCGGCGTCATCTGCGACGCCAGGAAACGCTGCCAGATGAGCTGGTAGAGCCGGAACTGGTCGGGCTCGAGGTACTTCTGCACCTCCTCCGGCCGCCGGCGCACGTCGGTGGGGCGGATCGCCTCGTGGGCGCCCTGCACCCGGGCGTTCTTCCGGTCGCTGTACACGTTGGGCGCCTCGGGGAGATAGCGCTTCCCGTACTGCTGCCGGATCAGCTCCCGCGCGGAGGTGACGGCCGTTTCGGCCACTCGCACCGAGTCGGTCCGCATGTAGGTGATGAGACCGACCGCGCCTTCATTCCCCAGCTCGATGCCCTCGTAGAGGTCCTGCGCCGCGCGCATGGTGCGGCGGGAGCTGAAGCCCAGCTTCTTGGCCGCCTCCTGCTGCACGGTGCTGGTGGTGAACGGCGCCCCCGGCCGCTTGTTGCGACGGCGCTTCTCCACCTTGGAGACCACGAAGGGAAGATTCCGCACCGCGTCCACCACGGCGCGCGCCTCGGCTTCGCTCCCCAGCTGGGGCTTGTGACCGTCGATCTTGGCGAGGGAAGCCTCGAAGGTCTGGCCACCCGCGGCGCAGAGCGCCTCGATGCTCCAGTACTCCTGCGGCTTGAAGGCGCGGATGTCCCGCTCGCGCTCCACGATCAGACGAAGCGCCACGGTCTGGACCCGGCCGGCCGAGAGACCGGTCTTGATGGTGCGCCAGAGGATGGGGCTCGCCTTGTAGCCGACCAGCCGATCGAGAATCCGGCGGGCCTGCTGGGCCTCGACCTTCTTCTCGTCGATGGCGGTGGGGCTGTCCATGGCGGCCACGACCGCATCCCGGGTGATCTCCTCGAACAGCACCCGGTGAACCGGCACCCGCTTGGACGGCGTGATCTGGTCGGCCACGTGCCAGGCGATCGCTTCGCCTTCGCGGTCGGGGTCGGTCGCCAGGTAAATCGTCGACGCGGTCCTGGCGGCCTTCTTGAGCTCGGCCAGCGTCTTGGTCTTGCCCTTGATGGTGACGTACTTGGGCTCGAACCCGTTGTCGACGTCCACGCCGAGCTCGCGGGTGGGGAGATCGCGCAGATGCCCGATCGTCGCCTTCACGTCGTAGCCACGGCCCAGATACTTCCCGATGGTCTTGGCTTTGGTTGGCGACTCGACGATGACGAGCGCATCTCCCGTGCGGGCCACGGCCTTGGCCCGAGGCTTCTCCGCCTTGGGCTTGGCGCGTCCGGCGGGCTTCTTGGCCGGCTCCTCGGCCTTGGCAGCCTTGGCGCGGGAGGCGCGTTTCACCGTTCGTTTCGGGTCGGTCGCCATGTCTCCAGTCTAATCCCCAGCCCTCATAGGGTGGTCAACGTCGGGCGTACAAGAAAGACGCCCGACCGGACTGATGCAAGGACGCCTACTGTAAGTGATTGATTTACAGATAGTTACTTATTCAGTCCTGTCACCACCCACCGTACCGCCGGGCCAGATCAATCACTTCGGCTGCCACTTCGGCGGCAGGTCGCTTGCCCGCGGCTACCTCATAATCAGCGAGCCGGTAGAACGGTTCCCGGTCCTTGAGGAGCGTCTTGAGCCGCTCTTCCGGGTCGGACCCGGCCAGCAGGGGGCGCAGCTCACCCCCGGCGAGCCGCCGGGCCGCCACGTCCGGGGGACACTGTAGATAAAAGGTAAGGGAGCGCGTCTTGCCGGCCTCCATCTGGCCGGGTTGGGCGGCCCAGCCGGCCCCGGGGACGATGACCGAAGGGCCCTCGGCCGCCCACGCGGCGGTCACGGCATCCCGCTCCATCCGGCGAAATTCGGGCTCGCCGAGCATGCCGAACATCTGGCTGACAGGCATGCCCATCTGGCGGACCAGGAGCAGGTCGATGTCGAACAGGGTGGCCCCCAGCTCCTCGGCCACCAGGTGGCCGACGGCGCTCTTGCCGCTGCCGGAGAGCCCCACGAAGAGGAGGTGGCGGCCGGCCATCACTCGACTCCCCCGGTCGTGCCGGTGGCGCGGGCCGCGGTCCAGCGGCTGCCCAGGGCGGCGACGTAGTCGTGGTAGTTCCGCCGCATCTCGCCCAGGCTGTCGCCCCCGAACTTCTCCAGCATCGCGTCCGCCAGCGCGATGGCGACCATCGCCTCGGCGATGACGCCGAGGGCGGGAACCGCGGTCACGTCGGAGCGCTCGCTCTGGGCGTTGGCGGGTCCGCCGCTCACCAGGTCCACGGTAGGCAGCGGGGACATGAGGGTGGAGATCGGCTTCATGGCGACGCGGCAGACGACCGGCTCGCCGGTGGTGATGCCGCCCTCGAGCCCGCCGGCGTTGTTGCTGCGGCGGCGGAACCCTCCCCGGGCGTCGCCGCCGGTCGGCGGCGACGCCGTGCCGGCATCGATCGGGTCGTGCACCGCGGACCCCGGCCGCCGGGCCGCCTCGAAGCCGAGGCCGATCTCGACGCCCTTGACCGCGGGAATGGACATGAGCAGACCGGCGAGGCGGCCGTCGAGCTTGCGGTCCCAGCTCACGTGGCTGCCGAGACCCACGACGACCCCGCGAGCGACCACCTCGACTTCGCCGCCCAGCGTGTCGCCGGTCTGCTTGGCCTGGTCGATCCGGCGGACGATCTCGGACTCGACCGCCGGATCGAGCACCCGGACCTCGGAGCGGTCGGCGGCGTCGTTGAGGGGCACGGGCAGCTCCGCGGGCACGGTGACGCGCACGCCCCCCAGGCTCAGGACGTGACTGCCGATCTCGACCCCGAACTCGTCGAGCAGCCGCCGGGCCAGGGCGCCGGTGGCCACGCGCGCCGCGGTCTCCCGCGCGCTGGCACGCTCGAGGATGTCGCGGGCGTCGAGGCGGTCGTACTTGAGCACACCCGCGAGGTCGGCGTGCCCGGGACGGGGACGCGCCACCCGGCGCCGGCGCAGCTCGCCCGGCTCGGCGGCCTCGTGGCCCATGACATCCTCCCAGTTGGCCCAGTCGCGGTTGTGGATCAGCATGGCGACGGGCGAGCCCAGCGTCTCGCCGGCGCGCACCCCGGCGAGCCACTCGATCCGGTCCCGCTCGATCTTCATCCGGGCGCCCCGGCCGTAGCCCATCATCCGGCGAGCCAGATCGCGGTCCACCCACTCCGCGGAGACGGGGAGACCGGCGGGGAGCCCTTCCACGACGGCGACGTACCCCTTCCCGTGGGATTCGCCGGCGGTGGTGAAGCGGAGGTGCATGGGGCCTCGGTGCTGAGACGCAGGGACGCAGGGACGCAGGGACGCAGCAGCGTTAGCGAGTCCGTAAGGTGAAAGGCGGAACGGCGGAACGCTACCCCGTTCCGCCGTCCGCCTCTTCCTGCGACCCTGCGACCCTGCGCCCTACCACCTACTCCAGCGAGCTCCCGTCGTCGGTGATCCGCGGCGTCACCAGGATGATCAGGTCGCGCCGCCGCTCGCTCTCCTGCGTGTTGCTGAAGAGCTTGCCCACGATCGGCAGGCCGCTGAGGAGCGGGATGCCGGACCGGGTCTTGTTCACCTCGGTGACCGTGAGGCCGCCGATGACCGCGGTCTCGCCGTCGTTCACCAGGAGCTGGTTGTCGGCCTTCTGCTTCTGGAAGTTGAAGCCGAGGTCCGTCTGCGCCAGGATCTGCAGCGCCGACCGCTCGGTGTGGAGCTGCATCAGGATCTGGCGGTTGTTGGTCACGTGGGGAGTGACCGTCAGCCGGATACCGGTCTCCTTCATCTGCACGTTCGCGCGGGGCGCCCCGTCGCCGCTGGCGGCGGAGGCGTCAATCACGCGGACCGGGGTCTCCTCACCCACCAGGATGTCGGCCTGGCGGTTGTCGAGCGTGGAGATGACCGGCTCGGCCTGGATGTCGGCCAGCTCGCTGGTCTCCAGCGCGCTCAGGAAGGTGGTGAGGGCGAACCCGCCGATCGTGGTGGAGTAGATCAGGTCGAGCGCCGAGTTCTTGACGATGGCGTCGGCGTTGCCGATGGCGGACACGCTGTTGCCGCCCAGGTCGACCACGTTCACGTTCGGCTCGAACGGCTGGCCGGTGCTCGGATCGGTGCGCTGCACCAGCTTGTTGAAGAACTGGTGGCTGTCGCCCAGGTCGTACTTGAGGCCGAGCGCCTCGATGTCGGTCCGGTCGACGAAGATGATCTTGGCCTGGATCGAGAGCTGCGGGGTCCGGACGTCGAGCCCGCGCACGAACTCGGTGACGCCGGTGAGCCGGCTCCGGGTGTCGGTGATGATGAGGGCGTTGGAGGCGGTGTCGGCGACGACCCGGCCCCGGCCCTTGGTCAGGATGCTCTCGACGGTCTTGGAGAGCGAGCCGGCCTGGGCGTAGTTGACCCGGACGACGCTGGTCTCCAGCGGCTCGAGGGAATCGAGCGCGCTCAGGACCGAGGGCGCGTCCACCCGGATGATGCCGCCGGACATCTCCTGGGCCGAGAGGCCCTGGCTGGCCAGCACCGCCTGGAAGGCCATCGGCCAGGGCTGGTTCTTGACCTCGGCGGTGACCTCACCCTTCACGTCCTTGCCCAGGATGATGGTCCGGCCACTGAAAGCGGCGAACCCGGCCACCACGTCGGCGATGCTGGCCCGATCCCAGGTGACGGTGATGCGGGGCTCGTCGGCCCGGGCGGCGGCGGCGGCGCGGGTGAGCGCCACCCCGACCTCGGGGCGCTTGGACGACGGGGCAGCCGGCGCCTCGTCGACCAGCTCCTCGTGGGCCTCCTTCGAGGTCCACGCCTGGAACCTGGCAGCGGGACCGAAGGCGACCCGGATGGCGTCGCCGGCGCGCTGGACCTTGTACGTCGTGGGGCCGTCGAGGTCCAGCACGATCCGGACGACGTCCGGCCGGAACTGGGAGTAGCGGAGGTCGGTGACCACGCCGCGCTTCACCCCGTCGTAGACCGCGGGCGCGTTCTGGCCCAGGGTCGCGCCGACCACGTCGAGCACCAGCCGGTCGGGGGAGGTGAGCAGGAAGTCCTTGACGTCAACCGCGCCGCGGACGGCGATCACCACTTCCGCCTTGCCGGCGGCGGGGGCCAGACTGACGGCCGTCACCTCTCCGCCCCCGGGCCCTTCGGCCCGCGCCGGCCGCGCGGTGGCGAGACTCGCCCCGAGCAGCAGCGAGGAAAGGATCATGCGATGCAATCCGGTCATGGCGTCTCGACCTCCTGCTTCCGCAGCGAGAGAGTTTCCTGGCGTTCGAACCCGAAATCGTGAATGGTGAAGACCGCGTCACGGGGCCGGATCTGCACCACCCGGGCCCGACCCACCTGGTCACCCACCCGCAGCTTATAGCGCTTCAGGGCGACCTTCTCCCGCACCACGATGACGCTGTTGGCGGGATGGCGGAGATCCTGGTAGACCCCCACCAGCTCGAGATTGCCGAACTCCGGCCCGCTGAGCGCGACGTCGAACAGCGAGGCGAACGGATCGCGGGTGCCGCCGCCGTAGGCGAAGGTTTCCCGCATCACTTCGACCTCCCGCGCACGGCGGATCGAATCGGCTGCGGCGGCGTCGAGCCGGACGGTATCGGCGGCGAGGCTGTCGGCTCGGACGCTGTCGGTTCGGACGCTGTCCGGCCGCAGACTGTCGGGCCGGGCCGCCGAGTCGGGCGACGCCACCGTGCCCGCGAGCGTGGTGTGCACGCGGGCCTGTGCGTCCGCGTCCGCCACCCCGGTCACGCCGAGGGTCCCGACCAGCGCGAGCATCAGCAGAGCTTTACGAGCCACTGGTCGGTTCCTCCGGGGCGGAAGCCTTGACGTAGGTGCGGACCTGGAACTTGGCCTCCAGGAGCGCGCCGGTAGTGTCGCCCAGCGCCTTGCCGGCCGCGGTACTCGCCTGATCGAGCCGAAGATCGTAGGGCACGATGATCCGCTGCAGGCTCGCCACGTCGGCGAGGAACTGGCCGATCTGGTCGTAGTGCCCGATGACCGACATGTTGTACTTGTACGTGTCGAACGGCGCCGGGCCGACCTCCACCGGGAGCGGCACCACCTGCGACAGGGTCACGCCCCGGATCTTGCCCCGGCTGGAGATATCGTCCAGCAGGTTGGGCACCTCGTTCCGCTCCGGCACCAGCCGGCGCAGGAGACCGAGGCTGCCGCGGTAGACATCGAGGCGCTTGCGCAGGTCTTCCACCGTGCCGTGCGCCAGCTCGCGCTTGGCGCTGTCGGTGGCGGCCTGGAGCTTCGCGATGGTGTCCTGGATGGCGACGATCTTGTCGTTCCGGGCGGACAGGCCCTGAAGGCCCAGCCCGTCGATCACGGCCCCGGTATAGCCGATGTAGCCCACGACCCCCGCGAGGAGCAGCAGCAGCACCGGCGTGGACTTCTGCGAAGAAAGAGCCATGGGCCTTACCTCACCGACTGGCTGAGGGGAACGGTCCGGATATACGCCGAATCCGCGTCGCGGAACGTGGCCTTGATGCTGAACGCGGTGAGCGGGCGCTCCTTCTCGACCACGGTCTGGGCCGAGACCGGCGTCACGTCCGTGATCCAGGGTGAAGCCTCCAACTGGCGGAGGAACTTGGTATAGGCCTGGATGTCCACGGTGCGGCCGTTGATGGTGAAGGGCACCGGACCGCGCGGGGCGGCCGCGGCCGCCGCCGCGGCGCTGTCG
>DATCWW010000419.1:0-3567 GCA_036566145.1 Gemmatimonadales bacterium | reverse complement strand
GGCGGCGGGTCTCGCGGTTGCCTGGGGAGCGGTGCGCCTGCTGCGCACGCTGGGCCCGCAGGATCTCCCCCGCCTGGACGAGGTGGCCCTGGACGGACGAGTGCTCGTGGCGACGGCGCTCATCTCGGCCGCGACCGGGCTCGGGTTCGCCCTGTTGCCGGCCTTGCGGCTCACCGGCGGGGATACTCATGAGAATCTCCAGGGCGGTGCGCGACAGACCGGCACCGCCGGACACCAGCGTCTCGGCCGGCTCCTGGTTGGCGGTCAGGTGGCGCTGACCCTGGTGCTGCTCGTCGGCGCCGGTCTCCTCCTCAGGAGCCTGCTCGCCCTTACCCAGGTGGACCCAGGCTTTCGCTCGTCGGGAGTGGTCACCGCGTCGCTGCCGCTCCGTCACGACACCGCCGCCGACGCGCCGGGGACCTGGCGCTTCGCCGACGAGCTGCTCGAGCGAGTCCAGGCGCTCCCGGAGGTCGAGACCGCCGCGCTCACCTCGGGCCTTTCCCTCCGCGGCGGCGGCTGGGGGAAGATGGTGAGCTTCGCCGACCGCCCGCCGCCCGCCTCGCGCGACCAGGTGTCCACCGTCGGCTACCGGCTCGTGAGCCCCGAGTACTTCCGCACCCTCGGCGTCCGTCTGCTGTCCGGCCGGGCGTTCGACCCCGGCGACCGCGCGGACGCGCAACCGGTCGCCCTCATCAACCGGGCCATGGCGCGGCGCTTCTGGCCCGGCCGCGATCCGGTGGGAGCCACTATCTGGATGGGCCCACCCGAGGCGATGGTTTCGACTCTCCTGCCCGCGGGATTCCGCTTCCCTCGACTCACCGTCATCGGGGTCGTCGCCGACGAGCGCTTCGAGTCGCTGGATCAGCCGGCCGAGCCCGAGGTCTACCAGCTCTACGCCCAGAGTAGCGAGACCCCGTCTGCCCTCTACCTGGCGGTCCGTGCCCGAGGCGAGCCGACGCTCGTGATCCCCGGCCTCCGCGCGGCGCTCCGCGAGGTGGATCCGACGATGCCGCTCGCCGAGGTGGCGACCGTGAGGGAGCTGATGCGCGAGTCCGGCGCGCGGCGGCGATTCGGGGCCGTGCTGATCTCCGGCTTCGCCGCTCTCGCACTCGCTCTGGCGCTGGTCGGTGTGTACGGCGTGGCGGCGCAATTCGTGGCCCAGCGCCGGCGTGAGCTCGCCATCCGCATCGCCTTGGGCGCGGAGGTCAGGCAAATTGTGCGGCTGGTAGTGAGGGAAGGGGCGGGCGCCGGGCTCGTGGGCGGCCTCGTCGGCATCGGCGCGGCGCTCGGGCTCAGCGGGCTGATGCGCGCGGTCGTGTTCGAGGTTCGCCCGAGCGACCCCGTTACCTATGCGGCGTGCACCGTAGTCCTGCTGGCCGCCGTGCTCTTGGCAGCGCTGCTCCCCGCCCGGCGGGCAGCCAGGTTGCCACCTGCGTCTGTGCTGGGAAGCGAGTAAGCGGGGGCGCACGGGGGCGCGTCAGTGCACGCCACACCACCTAGGATGTAGTCAGGCCCGGTCATGAGGGCGGGCACTGCAGCGCCCCGGAGGGTCGCCCACCCCCCGCGCGCTCGCCGATCCGCGATCTCACCCCGCGCGTCTTACATTTCCCCCAGACCGGATCGCGATACCCACCCAGCGCCCGGAGCCCTCATGCACACCCGTCGTCAGTTCGTGGAGCAGGCCCCCCTCGGTCTCCTCGCCGTCATCGCGGCGTGTCGGGGCGGGGCGAGTGAATCACCGTCGCCCTCGCCCGCACCGGCCCCCGCCGCCGGCCCCGGCGCTCCAACACCGGGTGCCCCGCCCACCTTCGGCACCGCGCCCGGTGTCGGTCCCGAAGTCACCACCACCACCTTCGAGGAAGCCGAGCGGCTGGTCCAGTGGACGATGACGCCTCCCGAGCGGAGCCAGGCGGCGGGGAGCTGGCGCCGGTCGCTGGCGCCGCTGATGGAGCGCCGGACCGGACCGCGGAAGGTGGAGCTGCCGGAGACGGTGGCGCCGGCGACGCGCTGGAACCCGCTCCTGGTGGCTCCCGAGGCCGGCCCCACGCAGGACCGCTTTGTCCGCGCCACGGGCGACCCAGGCGCGCTCCCGAGCGGCGACGGCGAGATCGCCTACGCACCCGTCTCCCGGCTCTCCCGCTGGATCGAGTCGCGCAAGCTCACCTCCGAGCGGCTCACCAGCATCTACCTCGACCGGATCGCGCTCTTCGACGGCCGGCTCCGCGCCGTCATCACCGTGACCCGCGACCATGCCCTGGCGCAGGCCCGCCGGGCCGACGCGGAGATCGCCTCAGGCAAGTATCGTGGTCCGCTCCATGGCATCCCGTTCGGCGTGAAGGACCTGCTCGACACCGAGGGGATCCGCACGACCTGGGGCGCCGAGCCCTTCAAGGACCGCATCCCCACGGCCGACTCCGCCGTGGTGCGCCGGCTGTACGACGCCGGCGCGGTGCTGATCGCGAAGCTCAGCCTCGGCGCGCTCGCGCTCAACGACATCTGGTTCGGCGGGCAGACGATGAACCCGTGGCTGCTGGAGGAAGGCGCCAGCGGCTCGAGCGCCGGCCCCGGTGCGGCTACCGCGGCGGCGCTGGTCGCCTTCTCCATCGGCAGCGAGACCGGCGGCAGCATCGTGTCGCCGGCGATGCGGTGCGGCATCACCGGGCTCCGGCCCACCTTCGGCCGGGTCGCGCGCACGGGCGCGATGACGCTCTGCTGGTCGCTCGATAAGCTGGGGCCGATGACCCGCGGAGTGGAGGACGCGCTCCTGGTGCTGCAGGCGATCTCCGGCCCCGACGCCGGCGACCCGTCGAGCCTCCCGAGCCGCCTGGACTATGACGGCGCCGCCCCGGTGACGGGCCTCAAGGTGGGCTACTTCCCCAAGTGGATGCAGGAGCCTCCGGCGACCGACGTCGACCGCGCCGCGCTGGAGACCCTGCGCAAGCTCGGCCTCGAGCCCGTCGAGGTGACCCTGCCGGACTGGCCGCACGCGAGCCTGATGCCGATCCTGTTCGCCGAGGCGGCTGCGTCGTTCGAGGAGCTGACGCTGAGCAACCGGGACGACGAGCTGACGGCCCAGGTCCCCGACGCCTGGCCGAACTTCTTCCGCATGTCCCGCTTCCTCTCGGCGGTGGACTTCGTCCAGGCCGACCGGCTCCGGCATCGCTTCGCGGCGGAGATGGCGCGTGTGATGGGCGAAGTGGACCTGTTGCTGGTCCCGTCGCTCCGGGACGAGATGCTCACCATCTCGAACTTCACCGGTCACCCGTCGCTCACGCTGCGCACGGGATTCGTCGAGGTGACCCAGGCCCGGAGCGACTGGGCGCCCGACCCGGCGCATCCGCTGCCGACCTTCTCGCCGGCGCGGCGGGTGCCACACGGCGTCACCTTGATTGGACGGTTGTTCGACGACGGGACGATCGGGCGGGTCGGCGTCGCGCTCGAGCGGGCGTCCGGCGTGGCGCGCGAGCGGCCGGCCGGGTTCTAGGCGCGGTCTGGCTTTGGTGCGATCGGGGCGGCGCACCGGGGGTCACGCGCCCGCCGGGGCATCGGTACTTGCTGCTCTCGCCG
>DATCWW010000408.1:0-2122 GCA_036566145.1 Gemmatimonadales bacterium | reverse complement strand
CTTCGCGCTGAGCGGATTCGCCGCCCGAGGGTACGCGGCCGACATCGCCGCGGACAGCGACTTTGCCGCCGTGCGCGCCAGCGCCGACTGGCCGGCGCTCGCGGCGCGACTCGCCCGCAATGCCGAGCCGATCGTCCGGAGCGCGCCCGCGTTCACCATCCCGGAGCAAGGACTTCTGGCGGAGGGGATCGCGTACGACCCGGCGGCCCGGACCTTCTATGTGGCCAGCGTGCGGGAGCGGAAAATTCTGCGGGTCGGCCCGGACGGCAGAGCCACCGTCCTGGTCGATTCCACGGCTGGACTCTGGGCCCCGATGGGCATGCGGGTCGATACGGCGCGCCGGCGTCTTTGGGTGGCCACCGCGGCCGTGCCCCAGATGCTCGGCTACACGGCGGGAGACAGCGGGCGCAGTGCGGTGATCGCCTTCGACCTCGGCAGCGGGGCGCCGAATGGCCGCTACGAGGTACCACGGGACGGCGCCCCGCACGTCGTGGGCGACCTCACGATCGCCGGCGACGGGCGGGTTTACGCCAGCGACAGTCGCGCCCCGGTGCTCTACCGGGTTCCGCTCCAAGGCGATACCCTCGAGCGCTTTCTCGAGTCGCCCCTCCTCCTGTCCGCCCAGGGGCTGGCTCCGGCGCCGGACCGTCGCACGCTCTACGTCGCCGACTACGCCCGCGGCATCATCAAGGTGGATCTCCGGACCCGGAGGGCCGCGCTCATGCCGGCCGCGGACACGGTGCTGGCGCTGGGGGTGGATGCGCTGGCCTGGACCCGGAGCGGCCTGATCGGGGTGCAGAACGGGGTCACGCCGCACCGGGTGGTGCGGTTGACGCTGGACGTGGCCGGCGAAAAGGTGATCCGGAGCGAGGTGCTGGAACGGGCCCATCCGGCCTACGACGAGCCGACGCTGGGTGTGGTCGTCGGGGACGACTTCTTCTACATCGCGGATGGCCAATGGGAGCGCTTCGGCGAAGACGGCACGGTCGCCGATGCCGGCGCGCTCCGTCCGACCGTCGTGCTGCGACTTCGGCTTTGACACCCTTCTCGGCGGGGATTAGCTTGCCGCAACTTTCCCGGGCAGCGCACCTGCTTACCCCATCGGCCATGCATCTCAGGGAATTCTTCCAACCCGACGCGATCGCACTCGATCTCCGCGGCGCCGACAAAGATGCCGTGCTGGCCGAGCTGGTCGGCCTGCTCGGCGTGGGCGACCGCAACGGTGACACCCTCCTCCGCGTGCTGCAGCGGCGCGAGAGTCTGGGCTCGACCGGCATGGGCCGTGGGATCGCCATCCCGCACTGTCGCTCGCTGGTGGCGAGCCACCTGCGTCTGGCGTACGGCCACCATCACGCCGGCGTCGATTTCCAGGCTATCGATGGAAGGCCCGTCCACCACGTGTTTCTCATCGTGGCCCCACCGCTCGAGATCTCCAACCAGTACCTGCCCGTCCTGGGGCGCATCGCCCAGTTCGCCAAGGACCCGGACGTGCCTGAGCGGCTGTCGCAGCTGCAGAATGCGGACGAGTTCTTCAGCCTGCTCGAGGCCAAGGGAGTGTAGGCGATGACCCGGGGAGCGGCTCTCCGCTCCGCTGTCTGGATCTGGCTCGGGCTCGCGGCGGCCCAGGCCGCTCCCGCGCAGAGCTCCGCCGATCGCCTGGCACTCCGGCAGCTTCGCGACACACTCGCCGCTCTGCAGGACGTTCCCCTCCTTCGTGGCCGCCAACACGCCCTCGCACGCACTCCCGAGCCGCTGGCCCAGCTCCGGCTCGCCCTGGTCGGTGTCCGGCTCGCCGAGCTCGGCGCCCAGGCCGACGCCAAGGCGGCCATCGAGCCGGCGCGGCGGGTGACCCGCGCCCGCCCCGACTGGCCCTGGGCCTGGTACGTGCTGGGACTGGCGGAGACGCAGCGGGCCGCATGGGAGCAGGGCAACACCCTCAACCTGGGCAGCCGGGTGGGAGTCGGCACGCTGGAGCGGGCGATCGGTCGCGACCGGCAAGCGATCGCGGCCGACCCCGCGTTCGTCCCCGCCGCGCTGCACCTGGCCGACCTGGCGCTGAGCCTGCGCGACACCGCGTTGTTCGGGCCGGCCCGGGACGACCTGCGGCTGGCGTCCGCCGCCT
>DATCWW010000506.1:0-21684 GCA_036566145.1 Gemmatimonadales bacterium | reverse complement strand
GGCCCGAGGGCTCGCCTTCGACACGCCGCCGATCGCGGCCTTCGGGCCCAACAGCGCGAACCCGCATTACGAGCCCGAGCCGGGCAAGGACGCGGTCCTGCAACCGGACCAGGTGGTGCTGCTGGACCTCTGGGCCGGCCGGCGGCTGGACACCGTCTTCGCCGACCAGACCTGGATGGGGTTCGCCGGCCAGCGGCCGCCGGCCCGGGTGAGCCGGGTGTGGGAGACGGTACGCCAGGCGCGCGACGCGGCGATCGCCACAGTGCAGGAGGCGGTCCGGGCGGGCCGGCCGATCGCGGGGTTCGAGGCCGACCGCGCCGCCCGCGGCGTCATCGAGGCGGCCGGCTTCGGCTCGGCCTTCGTGCACCGGACCGGGCACTCGATCGACCGCGACCTCCACGGCTCGGGCCCGCACCTGGACGACTACGAGACCCACGACGACCGGCTGCTGCTGCCGGGGGTGGGTTTCTCCGTGGAACCGGGGATCTATCTGGCGGGCGAGTTCGGGGTGCGAAGCGAGGTGAACGTCTACCTCGGGCCGGCGGGCCCCGAGGTCACGCCGAGGGAGCCGCAGCGGGAGCTGATCGTCGCGGACTGAGCGGGTCCCCTTCCCAATTGCATGAGTAGGCTGTAATATCGGCGCCGTTACTTCCCGTTTGTCCGATCGTCATCAACATCAAGCGGTGCGGAGGGCCGGCGCCCGAGCTCCACAGGATACCGTGCAGTCCGCGGACGGGTGCGATGCGAGGTCGGTGTGTTCACGCCGTCGTTCCATCGGGCAACTTTTCCGGTTTCAGAGAGTTACATGAAACGTGCGCAACTATCGGGCGCATGTGACTTTGCTTGACACGGTTTTTCGCGCATTCCATATTAGGCAGCCGACCGGGCCGCGGTCGTCTTCCTGATGGTGTCGGTTCATCATCGCCCATCTCCTCAATGCAGGCAGAACTCCCACAGCAGTCGCATTCCGAAATCGGGCTCCGAGCCTGAGGGGGAGGCGCACGCGCGCCCGCTCCACTGTCGGCCGTACCGCAGGTTCACGCCTTTGGAGGACGTATCCATGAAGCTATGCCGTGTCAGCGCCTTTGTACGGATCGCGCGACTCGTCGCGGTCGCGACGGTCGCGCTCGGACTGGGAGCGAGTTCGCTCCTGGCCCAGGGCTCGACCGGTAAGATCGAAGGCAGGGTGCGCGATCAAGCCGGCGCCCCCATTGCCAACGCCCAGGTGATCATCGTCGGCACCGCGTTCAACTCGCTGACCAATCCCCAGGGCTACTACTTCATGAACAACGTGCCGGCCGGCACGATCTCGGTCCGGGCAGCGTTCATCGGGTACAAGTCGACCCAGGTCGATGGCGTCCGCGTGCTGGCCGACCAGACCGGCACGGTGGACATCCAGCTGGAGCAGACGGCGGTCGAGATCCAGGAGATCACCGTCGTGACCCAGCAGCAGCCCTTGGTCCCGCGCGACGAGGTCACCTCGAAGCAGCGGCTGGACGGTGAGGTGGTGAAGAACCTCCCGGTCGACCGGCTGAACCAAGTTCTGGCGCTGCAGCCGGGCGTCGTCGCCTCCCGCACCACCAACTCGCTGTCGATCCGCGGCGGGCGGAACGACCAGAACGCCACCTACATCGACGGCGTGCCGGTGCAGGCGGGATATCGCGGCACCAGCCAGGGTGCGATCTTCCAGCAGACCAACCGCGGGGCCGGAACCCAGGTCGAGGTCAGCGCCGACGCGTTCGAGCAGGCGGCGGTCACCACCGGCGCCACCTCGTCCGAGTTCGGCAACGCCCAGGCCGGCGTCATCTCGGTGGCGACCCGGAGCGGCGGCAACCAGTACAACGGGTCGCTGTCCTACGAGAACGACGCGGTGACCGGGGCCAACAGCGTCGGGTACAACCGGATCACCGGCGGCTTCGGCGGTCCGCTCTTCAAGCAGGGCCTCACCTTCTTCCTGTCGGCCACGCTGGAAGGCCAGCAGTCGGTCGCCACCGGTCAGGACGGCGACCAGCTCGCGCTGTTCGCCCCGGCGGGCATCGACACCACGGTGAAAGTGCCCAGCACCGTCGGCGATCCGACGGCCGACACCACGCTGGTGCCGATCCGCCAGTTCGCGCTGGTGACGGGCGACTGCAGCCGGTTCGCCGGCAGCGCCAACGAAGGGATCTCCAGCAACTACGGAGTGGACTGCGAGGGCGCGCGGCTGCCCCAGACGGCCCGCTCGAACTACCAGGCCTCGGCCAAGCTGAACTACTCCTACGGCACCGGCTCGCGGCTCAGCTTTACCGGCCTTCGCAGCCAGAACCAGGGCCGCTACGAGACCAGCGACCTCGGCTTCGCCACCGCCCGGTACTACCAGCTCACCAACCCCACCAACCAGTTCGGCCTGCGGAACTGGAGCGACTTCGCGACGCTCAACTGGACCCAGAACCTGTCGAAGTCGTCGGAGCGGGCGCTGGCGCTGGAGACCTACTTCTCCTATCAGAAGGACCACTCGATCGTCGCGCCGCTCACCCAGGACGGGTGGCGGGAGAGCCTCGATCCGCTCGGCGGCTTCATGATCAAGCCGCTCAGCTTCCTGTGGGACCTCAACACCTTCCCGATCACGGACGACCTGATCAACAACTTCCGGACCGAGGCGCCGGGCAGCGTTCGCCGGCCGATCCCGGTCGAGGCGTTGTCGGACTACGATCCGATCATCCAGTACCGGACGAACGCCTACGGGATGGAGCCGCAGGCCTCGCGCTCCACGGGGAGCCGGCCGGACGCGGCCTTCCCCGGTGAGGAGTCGGGCGGGCCGGGCGGCAACGGCGTGATAAGCACGCTATACCAGGAAGAGCGGCTGATCGGCAAGGCCAACCTCGACTGGCAGGCGGACCGGTACAACCGGCTCCGCTTCGGCGGCGAGTACACCCACTACGCGATCGACTACTGGTCGACCGAGCTGACCAGCGCCGGCTTCCAGGACGCCTACAAGGAACAGCCGATCCGCTGGAACGCCTTCGTGGAAGACCGGCTCGACCTGGGTGACGTGGTGGTCGTGGGCGGTCTGCGCTACGACTTCTACGACAGCCGCGCCTCGCGGCCGGACGGCTTCCCGGCGATCTCGACCATGCCCGGGTTCGATCCGGACAACCCGACCGCGCTGTTCAAGCGGGACCAGAGCCACGACTATGTGAGCCCGCACGTCCAGGTGTCGTTCCCGGTCACCGACCGGACCAACTTCCGCCTGTCCTACGCCCACCAGGTGCAATCGCCGGACCTGGGTGCGATCCTGACCGGCATCAACACGGACATCAACCGCTCCAACCCGAACCAGGTGTACGGCGCGGACCTCGACTTCGGGCGGACCATCGCCTTCGAGTTCGGCGTGCGGCATGCGTTCAACGACGACATGGTGCTCGACATCGCGGCCTACAACCGCGATGTGCTGTCCGACGCGGCAGGCCGGACGGTGAGCGTCGCGGACCCCACGGCGCAGAACTCGCTGACCGAGATCCGGGTGCTGACCAATGCCGACTTCGGCAACACCCGCGGCGTGGACGTGCGGCTCGACCGCCGGTTCGGCAACTACTTCTCCGGCACGCTGGCCTACACCTTCCAGCAGGCCAAGAACACCGGTGACGACCCGATCACGTATCTCGGCTTCGGATCCCGGATCGTGAGCCAGATCGGTGGCGGCAACTCTCCGCCGCCGCAGGCGATCCTCACCACCTCGAGCAATCGCCCGCACACGCTGGCCTTCGCGGGCAGCCTGAGCTTCCCGGGTGACTTCCAGCAGGGCACGGCCGTCGGCACGATCTTCCGGAACACCGGGATCTACGTCACCGGCCGGTACACCAGCGGGACGTCGTACACCGGCTGCGTGAACACCTCGGTCAACAGCGTGCTGATCGCGGTGGACGCCGGCACCAGCAGCCCCTGCTCCACCGGCGACCTCAGCAGCGACTTCAACGGTCTCCGGCTGCCCGGGCTCAAGCAGCTCGATGCCCGGTTCACCAAGGGCTTCGGGCTGGGCGCGCTCAACATGACCGCCTACGCCGACGTCCGAAACATCCTGAACTTCACGAACGTCATCCGCATCTTCCAGGGCAACGGCGACATCAAGAACGCCGTGGAGTACACCGCCGACTCGACGATCGCGTCGAACTCGCTCCGGAACGAGGCCAATCAGAACGGCGTCTTCGACGAGGAGACGCAGACCATCGATCTGAGCGGCGGCGCGGGTGGCTGCGGGGAGTGGCTGAACCAGAGCGGCGCGCCGTCGGCGCCGAACTGCGTGTACCTGGTCCGGGCCGAGCAGCGCTTCGGGAACGGCGATGGCGAGTACACGCTCGACGAGCAGACCCGGGCGTTCAACTCGTACTACAACTCCTTCCGGAACAAGAACTTCTTCACCGATCGTCCGCGCCAGGTCCGGCTCGGACTCGAGGTCAACTTCTGATCGTCTCACCCAGTCCACGCCGGGTCCGCAGTCGGGCCCGGCGTGGGCCGGTCCGGCTACTCTCTAGAGAGGACGCAATGCAACTATTTCTTTGTCGGCGAACGGTGGTCTCCGCGTGGCTGGTGGCCCTGGCGCTGATGCTGGCGGCTCCGGCGGCGGGCGCGACGGCGCTCCCGGAGCGTCCGATCAAGAAGACGGGATTCCGCCTGCTCGCCCGCGCCAGCGGGTCGCTCAAGGTCAATCAGGTGCAGTGCGGCCTCATCTCCAACGGCCAGATCTGCGTGGACTCCACCGGGTCCTCGACCATCCCGGGCTCCGTCTGGCCCAAAGGCACCAACAACCAGTACACCTTCAACTCGGGCATCTCGCTCGCCGGTATCGTCGGCGACGAAATGCCGGCCTGGGCGGGCGATACCATCGGCGCCTTCTTCTTCGAAGGCAGCGGCTTCCTGCTCAACGGCGAGCAGGTCGAGCCGATCTACAACGCGAGTGACGCCGCCGACCAGGCGCAGTGGCCCGAATTCGCCAAGGTGCCGGGGGCGGGCGACTCGGTCTCGACCCTCTACGACCCGCTGCTGCAGAACCAGATCAGCGCGTCGCAGGGTGACGTCTACTTCCTCACCTGGGACGGCAACCCGGCCCGGGTGAACGGCCGGATCCACCCCATGGGCGTCGTGGTCGAGACCCGCGGCCTGGCGTGGAACTATCCGGCGGGTAACCAGGACATCATCTACTTCATCTACACGCTGTACAACGTGAGCTCGGTGGCGCCCGAGGACTACGTCAACATCCGGCCCGCGTTGCGCGACCGGTTGCTGCAGCAGGCCACCCAGTTCCAGGCCTCCAACGAAGCGGCGTTCGGGGTAGACATTCCCCAGCACGGGTACACGCTGACGGACGTGTTCATGAACTTCGGCGCCGACCAGGACGTGGCGGACGCCACTGTCGACTACGCCACGTTCAACAACCTGTTCAACCTGGCGGTCACCTATCAGGAGAAGTTCAATCCCCTGCCGGGCAACGTCTTCGATCCCGGCATTCACGCGCCGCCGTTCATGCCGGGCCCTGGCTTCGTCGGCACCAAGTACCTCCGGAGCCCGTTCCTGCCGGACGGCACCGAGGCCGGCACCGTGCTCGCGGGCCTCACCACAAACCGCGGCGCCTTCCCCGACCCGAATAACGCCCAGCAGCTCTACCGGTACATCTCGGGCAATCTGAACCCGGCCGCCGGCGACCCGCAGTGCAACACCGGCGATCCGAAGGTCACGCACCTCTGCTTCATCAACAACGTGGCGTCGGACACTCGCACCTTCCAATCTTCCGGTCCGCTGACCCTCCCGGCCGGAGGCCAGGCGACGATCGTGGTGGCGTACATCTTCGCGCCGCCGGTGGCGACCGGAAAGTGTCCCTCGATCCCCTGCCCGGTGACGATGGTCCCGAACCCGCTGCTCATCGCCAACGCGACGGTGGACAACCAGGGGGTGGACGCGATCGACTCCGCGATGGGCTACCGGGGTTACACGAGCGAGGTCAGCCAGGACTCCACCCGGACGGTACCCAACTCCCTGCTGGACAAGGCGAAGGTGGCGCAGAACATCTTCAACTCCAAGTTCCTCCTGCCGTTCGCGCCGATCGCCCCGACGTTCTATCTCGTGCCGGGCGACAACCAGGTGACCGTGCTCTGGCAGCCGTCGACCTCGGAGACGCAGGGTGACGCGTACTTCGCGATCGCCAACGACCCTGCCTCCGGCGCGCGGTACGATCCCGCCTACCGGCAGTTCGACGTGGAAGGCTACCGGATCTACCGGGGCCGGGTGGATACGCCGAGCGAGCTGGAGCTGGTGGCGCAGTTCGACTACGACACCACCCAGATGTTCGACTTCCAGGGGACGATCAATCCCAACGAGACCTGCGGCCCCGAGCTCGGCATCGTGACCGGGTGCGCCGGTCCCTTCCCGACTACGCCGCCGGTCCCGCCGGCGCGATACACCGACTCGGTCGCGGTCGACATCAACGGGCCGATCGTGCAGGTGCGGCCGGGCAACCGGGTCGCGCTGACCAACGGGACCGTGCGGGTCAACAACGGCCCGAACGCGGTGGATTCCCTGGTCACCGGCGGCAACACCGGCTTCCCCGAGCTGGCCAACACCGGGGTACCGTTCGCCTACACCGACGACGGGTCCGGGCTGCTCAGCGCGCCGCGGAACAACGTGCGGTACTTCTACGCGGTCACCGCGTTCGACGTGAACTCCTTCGTGTCCGGCCCGGCCAGCCTCGAGTCGCAGCGCGCGGCACGGGCGGTGGTGCCGGTGCACTCGGCCTCGAACGTGACCAACGCCGAGCTGAGCTCGGGTGTGTTCGGATCGGATGGCACCCAGCTCGATCCGGAGCCGGGTGACTTCGCCATCGACCCGGAGACCGGGAAGTTCAACCACGCGCCTCCCGCCACCGCGGCGGCGTCACTCCAGGGCGTCTTCGCCCCCCTGGTGCCGGTGCTCCTGCCGACGCTGGACCTGACGGCGACCATCGACTCGGTGTATCCGCGGTTCGGCGATGCCTGTGGCGCCCTCGGCAACATCCAGGGCTTCTGCTACGAATTCTTCGTCACCTTCGACCGGAGCGGCACGATTCAGCGGTTCCGGACGGTAGCCTTCTGGCCGATCTCCACGGTCGCGTTCAGCGAGCCGGCAACGAGTGAGGCCCAGCTCGGTGCCTTCCCGGTCGCACCGGATCCGGCGACGGCGGCGCGCTACGGCATTCCCGACGGCGCCACGAGCTTCAACGCGGCCGTCGGCGCGACGCTGGCGCAATACATCAGATTCTCGACCCACGAGAACCAGCTCGGCCGACGGGTGCAGGCGAATACGGCGGCCGGCGGCTCCCGCTGGTTCGAGGGTGCCAATGAGACCCTCAATGACCCGACGTACTCGATCCGGGTGGGCCACCTCACGGGGGTCGATACGATTTACGCCCCGATCAGCCACGTGGACCAGGACCCGGTGACGCCGGGTATCCAGCCCACTGCGGGCGGACCGAACGCGAGTATCTGCATGCAGACGATTCCGTACACGATCGCTGCGTTCGGGCGCTCGGCCGACATCGAGCTGACCTGGGGCGCCGGCGGCACGGTCGCGTCGGTGAAGGACATCACCAACCACGTGGACGTGCCGTTCCACTCCATCCCGCAGGCCGGATACGGGTTCTTCACTGACGGCGACGGGAACGGCAAGATCGACTGGCCGGACTTCATGCGGACCGAGGGGGTCGCGCCGCAGATCTCGAGTCTCGGGTTCTGCGGCACCGACCCTGATCCGGGGGCGGGCAACCGGACGCTCCTGACCGAGCAGCCGACCATCGGCCCGGTGTCGACCTTTACCGACAGTGAGGATCCGGGCGCATTCCCGACCACCGGGAACGGCTTCGGCCTCTACATCTCGGGCCAGATCTTCATCTTCCAGCTGACCGGCGGCGCCGCGCCTCCGGAAGGCACCAAGTGGACCCTGCGGCAGTACGCCGGGACCGTGACGGCAGCAACCAACCCGGGTGGGGTGGACCCGAGCGGGTACACCTTCGCGCCGGTACCGGCGTCGCCCGCGGTGCCGGGCCTGGCGGTGAAGTTCAACGTGACGGCCGCCACCGCCATCGCCAGCGCCACCAAGGAAGGCCTGGCGGCGGTACACACGGTACCCGATCCGTATTACGTGACCAACTCCTTCGAGACCACAACCACGGATAAGATCATCCGCTTCGTGAACCTCCCGGCGAGAGCCATCATCCGGATTTATTCGTCGAGTGGCGTGCTGGTCCGGGTGCTGGAGCACAACTCCGAACAGCGCGGCACCAGCGACGATGATGTGTCGGTGCTCGGCGGCGAGGAGTCGTGGGACGTCCGGAACCGCAATAACCAGGTCGTCGCGAGCGGTGTGTATTTCTATCACATCGAATCGGGCGATGCTCGGCGGGTGGGTCGGTTCACCGTGGTGAATTTCGCGCAGTAGTCCACGCATGGGGCGGCAGGCAGTCGTCCTGCCGTCCCTCTCCAGGAGATCGGACACCATGAGTCGTGTTTCCTCGTTTGGCCTGGCAGTTGCTACCGGCTTGCTTGCGCTGGCGCCGGCCGGACTCGCTGCGCAGGGAACGGATACCAATCCCGACAATACGCCGTACGGGACCACGTCGGCCGAGTTCCTGCTCTTCGGAGCCGGGGCGCGCGGCACGGCGCTCGGCGATGCCTTCGCCGCGGTCGCCAACGACATCAGCTCGCTCTACTACAACCCTGGTGCCGTGGCGCTCATCGAGCGGCCGGGCGCCATGGTCAGCACCTATGATTACGTGGCCGAAACCAACTACAGCTGGGGGGGCATCGCCTTCCCCTTCTCGGGCGGCTCCCGGAGTTTCGGCCTGCAGATCGGTACCTTCGGATTCGACAACCAGCCGGTCTACACGGTGGACCAGCCCGACGGCACCGGTGCGGTGTACTCGGTCAGCCAGACCTTCGCCGGCGCTACCTTCGCCCAGAACTTCTCCGACCGGTTCGCCGCCGGTCTCACGGCGAAGTTCGTATTCGACCAGCTGGGCGAGGTGAACGGCAGCGCCTTCGCGGTGGACTTCGGCACCAGCTTCCACGCCATGCTGAGCAACCACCCGATCAAGCTCGCGTTCGTGGTCGCGAACCTGGGCACCGACCTCAAGTACAGCGGCGACGCGCTGGAGGTCGACTCGCCGAGAGATCCTGCGGATCCGACGGTGGACAACCCGCCCGAGCTGCCCCAGCCGGCCGAGCTCAAGACCAAGGGCTTCGCGCTGCCGACCGTCTTCAAGGTGGCGCTGGCCTACGACCTGCTCACCAGCGACCAGAGCCGTCTGACGGTGATGGGCGACTTCAACCAGGCCAACAACAACCGGGCCGGCTTCGCCGGCGGCACCGAGTGGGCCATGAACAAGCTGGGCGGCTCGAACTTCGGCGTCGCGCTGCGGGGGAGCTACACCTACCAGCCGGCGAACAACATCACCGTGAATCAGGCGACGGCGCTCAACGACGAGGAGAGCCTTCAGGGCCTGGCCTTCGGCGGCGGGCTCATGTACGCCACCGAGGGCATCAACCTCGGGTTCGACTACGCGTACAAGTACCTCGGCATTCTCGGGGCGACGAACTTCTTCACTCTGTCGGTCGGCTGGTAAGGAGACCAGGGGCGGGGCTCGTCCCCGCCCCCAAGTTGGGGATGGAACGAGACGTGGCTGCTTTGAAAATTCTTGCGATACTCGGCCTGGCCGGCCTCACGGCCGCCGGCCAGCCCCATCAGCAGGGCGCGCCGGATGACCTGGAAGTGAGCGCGGTTCGGTTCTATCGGGCCGACGCCAAGAGCACGCAGGTCAAGGCGTTCATCCAGGTGCCGGCGATGATGCTGGAGCCGGCGGGAGCGGGCGCCAACACCCAGCTGACGTACGTCATGGACGTCCGGGTGCGCGACTCCTCAGGGCTCGAGCTGGTGCACGACAACTGGCGCGGGCATCTGCCGGGAGACGCCCGGCAGCCCGGCGCCACCACACTCGAGATCCTGGAATACACGGTGGCGCCCGGCCGGTACGTGCTGCAGGTCGGCGTGGCCGATTCCGTGTCGGGCAAGCGGCTCACCTCGGAGCTCCCGATCGAGGGATTCCGCACCGAGCCCGGGCTGTCCGATCTGCTGTTGGCGCCGAAGATCCGGCAGGCGGGGCCGCAGGACACGCTGCCGGCGCCGGGCGAGATCCGGCGGGGCGACCTGCTGATCACCGGCGCCGCCGAGCTGCGGCTCACGCCGCTCCGGAGCGACGCCTACTATATGTTCGAGGCGTACACCCAAGCAGCGGACTCGGCCCGGCTGGCCATCACGGTGGCGGATCAGAAGGGGAAGGCGGTGGTCTCGACCCCGCCGCGCACTGCCCAGCTTCCCGTCGGTGGCGGCGTTCTGAGCGGCGTCGTTCCGCTGGCCGGGTTGCCGGCCGGGCAGTACCGGCTGGTGGCCAAGCTGGAAACCAGCAAGGGAACGGTGGAGCGGACGGCTGATTTCGTGATGGCCGACATGGAGCAGACCATGGCGCGCGAGACCAGCCGCCTCGCCGCCACCGCGAGCACCGACGAAGGGTATTTCGGGGCGATGACCAGCGCCCAGCTCGACGCGGCGCAGGCCCCCCTGCAGCTCATCGCCAAATCGGGCGAGCTGTCGCCCTACAAGAAGGACCTGAGCCTGCAGGCCAAGCGCCGGTTCCTGACCCAGTTCTGGGCGTCGCGCGATCCGTCGCCGGACACGCCGGAGAACGAGACCCGCCAGGCGTTCTACCAGGCGATCTCGTTCGCCGACAGCACGTATCGGGAGCGCGGCCGGGTCTCGCAGCCGGGGTGGAAGACCGATCGGGGCCGGATCTACGCCAAGCACGGCGTGGCCGACGAGATGCTGCGCCGGCAGCAGCACGGCAATGCGCCGCCGTACGAGGTCTGGCAATACAGCAAGGGCAAAGGGAACTGGTACATCTTCGCCGATCTGACGGGAGTGGGCGCGTTCAAGCTCATGAACTCCAGCGACGTCAAGGAATTGAAAGATCCCAACTGGCAGACGATCCTGGGCGTGGATGCGCTCGAGGACATCGCCCAATGGCTCAGTCTGGACCGGATCGAGCTGGATCGGGGCGGCACGCAACGCTGACTGGCGAAAATGATGCGGCTGTTCGAGTCTTCTCCTACTCGAGTTGAGGTGACGATATGCAACGGTTGAAGGGTCGGAACATTATCTTCGGTGCACTCGCGGTTCTCGCGTGCTCGGGTGATCCGACCGGGAATGAGAGCACCCCCACGGTGATCCAGGTCAACCCCGATCCGGTCTTCGTGACCCAGGGCGACAGCCAGCCGGTCATCGTCCAGGTGCTCGATGAGGACGGCAACGTCCTCCAGGCCGAGGTTACCACGAGCAACGTCGGCTCGGGGATCACGGTCCGGCCGGACCCCACGTATCAGCAGGTGACCACCGGGAACCCCATCAACCGGGGAGCCCGGTTCTTCGTGAGCGGCGTGACGCTGGCGCACAGCAGCTTCACGGTGAACTCGCTCGGCCTCACCCAGGAGGTCGAGGTCACCTCGGTGCCCGGCGAGCTCGACGCCGAGATCACGGACAGCCTGCCGGACTTGGGCGACACGGTCTCGATCACCGCGCCTGCCGGCACGTTCTTCACCGACAGCAGCGTGCTCACGTTCAACGGCGCGGAGCCGGTGGTGACCGCCCTGGACGCGACTACGATCACGTTCATCCCGTTCGCCAATATCGATGGCCCTGCCAGCGTGTCCAACGTAGGGGTCGAGAGCAACGCCGATGTGGTGTTCGCGCTGACGACACCCTTCCGGGTCAAGACCGACTCGATCGTCGATCTCGGCACCAACGTGTCCAACGCCGCGCCTGCGCTCGGCGACCCTATCAGCCTGACGCTGCCCGCGGGACTCCGCGTGATTCCTGAAAGTCTGCACCAGTCCGGCGTCGGGGCCGACACGCTACCGCGTGGGCTCAGCATCGCCGGCGTAGGGGTGCAACCGCGCGACATCACGGTGTCCGCGGACAGCGGGACGATCACCTTCGTTCCGCCGCCGAGCGCCGACTCGGTCGTCGTGGTGCCCGGGGTCATTCCCCAGCGTCTGGCGACCTGCTGCGGCGGTGCGCCGAACTACCCGCTGACCCTGCCGACTTCGGCGAAGATCGTCACCCCGGTCATCGACAGCATCCCCGCGACCCTCAGCAGCAGCACGCCAGCGGCGAATGAAGAGGTGACGCTCACGGTCACGGATGCCAGCTTCACGCTGGACCCTGCGGCCACCGTGGCGATCGGTGCGGCACCGGCGACGATCGTTGGCAGGACCGCGAACAGCCTGACCTTTGTGCCGACGCCGGGTACCGCACCTGCTGAAGGTGCAGTAACGGTCGCCGGCGTCCAGGTGGCGGGGTTCAACCTGACGCTTCCGAGCCAGGGTGGGCTGATGACCGTCGGTGCCCTGACTCCGCTGGCCGGAACGAACCGCGAGGCGACGGCCCCGACGCTGGCCCTTCCGGGCGCCGGGGAAACCAAGATCCTGTTCGATCTGCCTGATATCCCGGCAGGGTTCGGTGATCCGGTTGCCGACCTCGCGGGTGGCGGTGGGTCTGCATTCTACAAGATCAACGTTCCGTCGGCCGGGGATTACACCATTACGCTCGACTGGGACATTGGGACCGATCTCGATGTGTTCGTGTGCGATGATCCCATCGATGCCGTGGGGTTGAGCAACTGCGACTTCGCGGCGGCTACCGGAGATCATCCCGAATCGGCGACCTACACTCTCACGGCCGGGGTCCACAATATCGTGATCAACGACTTCGGTGGAGATGCGGCCGGAGCCAAGCTGGTGTTCACGATCTCGCACTAGGCCCGCACGAGTAGGACTGGAAACGAACAGCCCCCGTCGCTTCGCGGCGGGGGCTGTTGGTTTCCCGAGCGGCCCGGGTCTAGATGGTGTCCCCGCTCCCGGAGGCCGGCTCCAGAAGGAACTCGTCTTCCCGGAATTGTCGCTGATAGAGCCGCGCGTACAGCCCACCGCGCGCCAGCAGCGCCGCGTGCGTCCCCTCTTCCACGATCCGCCCGCGATCCACTACCACCAGCCGGTCCGCCCGCCGCACCGTGCTGAGCCGGTGGGCGATGATGAGCGTCGTCCGGCCCACCAGCAGCTTCTCGAGCGCGTCCTCGATCAGGCGCTCGCTCTCGGTGTCGAGATTGCTCGTCGCCTCGTCCAGGACCAGCACCGCCGGATCCTTCAGAATTGCCCGCGCGATCGCCACCCGCTGCCGCTGGCCGCCCGACAGCTTCACCCCCCGCTCCCCGACCGGGGTGTCGTACCCATGCGGCAAGCGCTCGATGAACTCGTGCGCGTGGGCCGCGCGGGCGGCGGCCTCGACTTCGGCCGCCGAGGCGCCGGGCCGGGCGTAGGCGATGTTCTCCCGGACCGAGCCGCTGAACAGGGCCGGTTCCTGGGGCACGATGCCGATCGACCCTCTCAGGTCCGCCAGCCGGATCGCACGCACGTCGTGGCCATCCAGCCGGACGTGTCCCCGGTCCACGTCCCAGAAACGGGACAGGAGCGACACCAGGGTCGTCTTGCCGCCGCCCGAAGGCCCCACCAGCGCGACCACCTCGCCGGGGGCCACGCGGAGGGTGACGTCCTCCAGAGTCCAGGTCTCTTCGCCCTGGGTGTAGCGGAAGCTCACGTCCTCGAATTCGACCCGCCCACCCACGGGTGTCGCCAGGGTTTCCGGCTCCGCGGGATCGGCGATCTCGGGCCGCATCTCCAGGATCTCGAACACCCGCTCCGCCGCGCCGACCGCCTCCTGATAGGCGCTGAAGCTCGACGCCAGCGCGCCGATCGAGGCCGCGATGGTGACGGTATACAAGAGAAAGGAGACCAGCGACCCCGCGGTAAGCTTCCCGTCCAGCACCAGGAGCCCGCCCTGCCAGAGCACGAAGACGATGCCGGCGAAGGTCGAGAAGGTGAGCACGCCGAAGAAGACCCCGCGGACCTTGGCGCGCTGCAGCGCGGTCCGCACACTCGCCGCGACCCGCTCGGCGTAGCGCGCCCGCTCCGCCGGCTCCTGCACGAAGCTCTGGACCGTCCGGATCTGGGTGAATGCCTCCTCGGCCACCGCGGTCGCCTCGGCGACGCGGTCCTGGACGCCGGTCGTGATGGTGCGGAGCCGCTTGCCGAAGACCAGGGCCGACCCCACCACCAGCGGGGCCACGCCGAGCGCCGTGAGCGTGAGCCGGGGCTGCAGGTAGGTGAGCAGCACCACGCCGCCGACCAGCGAGAGGACCTGGCGGGAGATCTCGCTCACCTGATGGCTCAGGACGCTCTGCAGCAGGCCCACGTCCACCGTGAGCCGGCTGGTCAGCTCGCCGGTGCGCCGCTCCGCGAAGAAGCCGGGGGGCATCTGGATCAGCCGGGCGAAGAGGTCGCGCCGGAGTGAGGCCACCGAGCGCTCGCCCGCCACGCTGAGCAGGTAGGCCTGGGCGTAGTTGAGTCCCGCCTGCACGGTGAAGAGCGCCACCAGGCCGAGCGCGATCCGATCCAGCAGCGCCCGGTCGTGATTCACGAAGGCGGCATCGAGCAGATACTTCACCACCATGGGGAAGGCCAGCCCGAGCGCGCCGCTGCCCACCAGCGCCAGGCTGGCCAGCAGCAGGATGCCGCGATACGGGCGCACCCGCGGCCAGAGGCGGACCAGCCTGCCGGGGGGAGGAATCCGGCGCCGGGCGGTCTCAGCGAGCGCTTCGGTCTGCGCTCTGGCGGCTTCGCTCAATGGGAGAGATGAACGCCGGCGGGAATGGCCTGGTCCGCGCCGGCCTGCTCCAGAATCAGGACCTTCGCCGGCGGAGGCCGATGCCCGAACGGAAGGGCGCGGTCCACCCCCATGGCGACGAACAGGAGCGCGAGGTAGAGCAGGGAATAGCGGTACATCCCCCAGGCCACCGGCGTCACCGAGCGCTCGCGCCGGAGCCGGACGCAGTACCAGAGCAGCCGGGCGCCGAGGAGCGCCGCCGCCACGCCGTAGAAGGGCCCCAGCGCGCCGAAGAACGCGGGCAGGATGGTGAGCGGGAGCAGGATCAGGGTGTACACCAGCATCTCGAACTTGGTCCGAGCCTCACCCCGCACTACCGGCATCATCGGGATCCCGGCCCGGGCGTAGTCGGCCTGCTTGATGAGGGCGAGGGCCCAGAAGTGCGGGGGAGTCCAGTAGAAGATGATGGCGAACAGATAGATGGCCGCGAGATCGATGCTCCCGGTCATCGAGGCCCATCCGACCAGGGGTGGAAACGCCCCGGCCGCGCCGCCGATCACGATGTTCTGCGGACTGGAGCGCTTGAGCCACACGGTATAGATGAAGACGTAGAACAGCAGCCCGGAGAGCGCCAGCCAGGCGCTCAACTGGTTGACCCGGTACCAGAAGACGGCGAAGGCGAGAAAGCCCAGGGCCACGCCGTACGCGAGGCCGAAGCCGGGGGTGATGCGCCCCGCGGGAATCGGCCGCTGGCGGGTGCGCGTCATCCGGGTGTCGATGTCCCGGTCGAACCACATGTTGATCGCGTTGGCCCCGCCGGCCATCAGGTACCCGCCCAGTACGACCCACAGCACCCGCGAGAACGAAGGCAACCCGGCAGGAGTGATGAACATCGGAGCCACCGTGGTCACCAGCAGCAGCGAGATGATCCGAGGCTTGGTGAGGGTGATCAGGTCGGCCACGAGGCTCGGATCGGGGGGGCCGGCGGTCTCCGCGTCCACCGCCTCGACTGCCGGCTCCAGCGGTGTCCGGCCGGAGCGGTACGCCAGAACGACCAGGGTGGCCCAGACCAGGCTCCCCATCAGGAGGTGCGCCGCCCGGAGCCCCGGCGGGAGGAGGCTCAGTACCATGGCCGCGGCAATGCCGATCTGAGCCACGGTAACGGCCAGCACGATCGCCGCCCAGCGCCCCAGCGCCCGACCGGCGGCGTCGGTGCGCCGCGTGAGCTGGGCCACGAGGAAGCCGCTCACCACCAGGAAGACGAAGGCGAGCACCCGGTGAGTCCAGTGCAGGGCGGCGAGAGGCGCGGCCGGCGGAAGGACCCGGCCGTTGCAGAGCGGAAAACCGAGGCAGAGGAGCCCGGCGTGGAAGTTGGCAACCTGGGCACCGAACAGGATCACCCCGAAGCCGAGCCCGGCGGTCGCCAGTACCAGCCGGTGCCACCGGTGCCGCTCGGCAGGCGGGAGCGGCCGCTCGCTGCCGGTTGATTCGCCGGCGCGCAGCGCCACCACCAGCAGGGTGGCGAGCAGGACCATCGCGTTGGCCAGATGGACGATGACGACCCACGGCGGGAGGACGAGCTTGACGGTGATGGCGCCCAGGAGGACCTGGATGACCAGAAGAACGGCGGCGAGGCTGGCCGGGCCGCGCAGGGCCGGCTCGGCGCGGTGCCGTCGCCAGGCCACCAGGGCCACGGCGAAGACGAAGAGGCTCACCAGGGCGGCGGCCCATCGGTGGCCGATCTCGATCAGGGTCGGGAGATCGAGCGGGGGGAACCACTCGCCGTCACACCGGGGCCAGTGATCCCCGCACCCCATGCCGGAGCCGGTGATCCGCACCACCCCACCCAGAACGATCAACCCGAGCGCCAGCCCCGATCCGGTCCAGGCCAGCCGCCGGAGGAGACGGGTGCGGTCGGGATGGGTCTCGAAACTCAAGGAATTCGGCCCCCGCAGGTCTCAGGCGGTAAAAGAAAGGTGCGCGGCAGTCCCTTGTCAACGCTATATTTAGCGATGCCTTCACCAGTCACCGACCAGTGGGGCGAGCGGCTCCCGCGCCACCTGGGTCTGTGGAGCGCCATCGCGGTCCTGGTTGGATCCACCATAGGCAGCGGCATCTTTCGGGTCCCCGCCGGGGTGGCCCAGCGACTCCACGACCCGGGCCCCGTCGTGGTGGCCTGGATCATCGGCGGGGCCGTCGCTCTCTTCGGGGCGCTCACGCTGGCCGAGCTGGCTGCCGCACTTCCCCGGTCGGGTGGGGTCTTTGCCTACCTGCTCGAGGGCTTCGGACCCCTCCCGGCCTTCCTCTTCGGCTGGTCCGAGCTCACCGTCATCCGCGCTTCCGCCCTCGGCGCCATCGCGACGATCTTCGCCGAATACCTGGGCTATTTCGTCAAGCTGGGGCCGGAGCAGGTTCGCTGGACGGCGGCCGCCGCGGTCCTCGTGATCGGGCTGCTCAACTACCTCGGGGTCCGCTCCGCCTCGCGGTTCATGAACCTCGTCACGGCGCTCAAGTACGGCTCGCTGGCCGGACTGGCCCTGCTCGCGTTCACCTCGCCGTCCGGCACGTTGGCGCACTTCACGCCCGCCTGGAGCGGCGGGCTCGACCTGTCGCTGCTGGCCACCGCCCTCATCGCCATCATGTGGACTTACGACGGCTGGGCCGACCTGTCGTTCATGGGCGGGGAAGTGCGCGATCCGGGACGCACCCTGCCGTTGGCGCTGATCCTGGGGACCACCGGCATCGTGCTGGTCTACCTCCTGCTCAACTTCGCCTACATCTACCTGGTCCCGCTGCCGGAGATGGCGGCGTCGCCGCTGGTGGCCGCGACGGCTGCGGAGCGGATCCCCTTGTTTGCCGGGGCCGGCGGCGCGGTGGTCTCCGGGGTCGTGATGGTCTCATGCCTGGGGGCGCTCACCGGGTCCATGATGACGGGTCCGCGCATCTTCTTCGCCATGGCCGACCGCGGTCTCTTCTTCCGCACCATCGCCCGGGTCTCGCCGCGATTCCAGAGTCCCTCCGTGGCGATCTGGCTGGCCACCACGCTGGGCACGGTCTACGTGCTCCTGAACGACTTCCAGCAGCTCGCGGACAAGTTCATCCTGGGTATCTGGCCGTTCTATGCCCTGGCGGTGGCCGCGGTGTTCGTCCTCCGGCGGACCCGCCCCGACCTGCCTCGTCCCTATCGCACCTGGGGCTACCCGGTGGTGCCGGTGCTCTTCCTGCTGGCCTCGCTGGGCATGGTGCTCAACGCGCTGCTCACCGATCCGGCGAACACGGGGATCACATTCGGGATTATCCTGGCGGGCATACCGGTGTATTACATGTGGCGGGCATTGGCGGGAGGGAGACCGGTGGGCGATGCTGCAGCTCCCGAGGTTCCCTAGACTGTCATCCCGAGCGGCTCCCTAGCTCGAGACTTCCAACGCCAGATCCGCTGCCTGCACGGTATGGGTCAGCGCTCCGATCGAGACGAAATCCGCTCCGGCCTCGGCGTAGGCCCGGACATTCTCCAGGGTGATACCCCCGGTCGCCTCGATCTCGATCCCCGGCCGGAGCGCCCGGGCCCGCTCGGCCCAGCGACGCAGCGTGTCCGGCGCCTGATTGTCCACCAGCAGCCGGGTGGCGCCGGCCCCGCACGCTTCCTGCACCTGATCCAACGACTCGACCTCTACCTGCAGCGCCGGGATCTTGCGTGCTCGGGCGCGGGCCAGCGCGTCGGCGAGGGTCCCGCCGCTCGCCCGGAGGGCCTGCCAGTGATTGTCCTTGACCATCACCTCGTGGGCGAGGTCGGCGCGATGGCGGCTGCCGCCGCCCGCGACCACGGCGGCGATGTCGAGCGCCCGCAGTCCGGGCGCCGTCTTGCGGGTGTGGAGGATGCGGCAGGAGGTGCCGGCGACGGCATCGACGTAACGCCGCGTGGCGCTCGCGATGCCGCTCGCCCGCTGCAGCAGGTTGAGCATCGGCCGCTCCGCCCGGAGGATCCGGTCGAGCGATCCGCGGATCACTCCGACGACGCCGCCCGGGGCGATGACCTGGCCATCGGATGCGCGCCATTCGATCCGGCAGCTGCAGCGGTTGGCGACCGCGTCGGCGAAGGCCGTACCGGCGAGCACGCCGCCGCTCCGGAACTCCAGCCGGCCCTCGGCCTGGAGACCGGAGGGAACGGTGACCGCGCTGGTGACGTCGGTGGGGCCGTCTTCGGCCAGCGCGACCGCGGCGATCCGATCGGCCTCGCCCGTCACCGGCCGAGCGCCACCATCCGGTCGATCGCGGTGCGGGCGCGGCGCGCGATGTCCTCCGGCACCGTCACGTGGTGCTGGTCGAGTGCCAGCGAGTCACGCACGCCGGGCAGGGTGATCGCCTTCATATAGGCGCAGACGGCCTCCGGATCGGCGGGGATGAACTGCTTCTGCGGGGCCATCTGCTGCATCCGGTGCATGATCCCGGTCTCGGTCGCAATGATGAAGCGCGAGGTCGGGTGCTCCGTGACGGCGCGGATCATGCCCTCGGTGGACGCGATGGTGAGCCCCTCGGGGCTGATGTCGCCCCGGCCGATCTCGTAGATCAGCTGGCCCGCGCAGCCGCACTCGGGGTGGACCAGGACCTCGGCGTCGGGGTAACGCTCCCGTGCCGCGTTCAGGGTCTCTGCCCGGATGCCCCGGTGCACGTGGCACTCCCCCATCCAGACCTCGATCCTGCGGTCCGGCCGCATCCGCCGCGCGTGGGCGCCGAGGAAGAAGTCCGGGAGGAAGAGGATGCCGCGATCGGCGGGGATCGCGTCGATCACGTCGAGCACGTTGCCGCTGGTGCAGCAGTAGTCCAGCTCGGCCTTCACCTCCGCGGTGGTGTTGACGTAGCCCACCGCGACGTAATCGGGAAACTCCGCACGCCACTGGCGCACCTGCTCGGCGGTGATCGTCGCCGCGAGGGAGCAGCCGGCCTTGAGGTCGGGCAGGAGCACCCGCTTGGTGGGCGAGAGAATCGCCGCGGTCTCGGCCATGAAGTGGACGCCGGCGAAGATGATCACTTCGGCCGGGGTCTTTGCCGCCTGGCGGGAGAGGCCGAGGGAGTCGCCCACGTAGTCGGCGACGTCCTGCACTTCCGGACGTTGATAGTTGTGGGCCAGCACCACCGCATTGCGCCGCCGGGCGAGCTCGCGGATCTCCTGCTGCAACGCGGCGATCTGCTCGGGCGTTTCGCGGGTGGGCTCGATGACCGGCAGCTCGAGCCGTCGGGGCGGCGGCAGGACTTCCGTCACGCCGTCTCCCGGCGGAGGCCCGGTGGTGGGTAATCCAGACGCCGATGGCCGCCCCGGCTCTCCCGGCGCCGCCGGGCGGCCTGGGTGATGAGACTAGCCACCAGCAGCTGGTTGCGGGTCCGCCAGGCGCCCTCGGGCGTGCGGGCCGTGAGCGCGGCGAGCGCCTGCTCGGCGTGCAGCAGCGAGGCCTCGGTACGCTGCAGGCCGACGTGGCCGGTCATCAGCTCCCGCATCTCTCCACGGATCTCCTCGCAGCCCTCGTCGAGGCCGGGGTCGCGCTCCGGCGCCACCGGCGGAACCTCCGTCGATGACCGGTCCTCCTCGTCCTGCAGGGCCCGGCCCGCGCGGTCGGCGAAGACCAGTCCTTCGAGCAGCGAGTTGGAGGCCAGGCGATTGGCCCCGTGCACGCCGGTGGACGCCACCTCGCCGACCGCCCAGAGCCCCGCCCGGCTGGAGCGTCCCTCCAGGTCGGTCTGAATCCCTCCCATCGCGTAGTGGAGGGCGGGAGCGACGGGGATGAGGTCGCGGGTCGGGTCGATGCCGTGCTGCGCGAGCATCGCGGTGATTCCCGGGAACCGGGTCCCGAACTCCGACACGCCGCGGGCATCGAGCCATGCTCCACCCCCGGCGTCAGCCTGGGCGACCGCGCGCGCCACCACGTCGCGCGGCGCGAGCTCGCCGCGGGGGTCCGAATCGAGCGCGAAGCGGCGGCCCGCCTTGTCCACCAGCGTCGCTCCGGCGCCGCGCACCGCCTCGGACACCAGTGGGGCCGGGTTGACGCCCGAGAGCTTGAGCGCGGTGGGATGAAACTGGAGGAACTCGATGTCCCGGAGTCGGGCGCCGACGTGGTGGGCGAGGGCCCATCCGTCGGCGGTGGCCACCTGAGGATTGGTGGTGACGGCGTAGAGCTGGCCCACACCGCCCGTCGCGAGCACGACCGCGGAGGCCGGAATGGCGTAGGCCGTGCCGCCATGAGGCAGCACCGCGACCCCGACCACGCGGTCGCCCTCGGTGAGCAGCCGGGTGACCTCCGCGTGCTCCACCAGCTCGACCAGCGGATGGCAGCGGATCAGCTCCGCCAGGTAGCTGATCAGCGCCGCTCCAGTGCGGTCGCCGCCGGCGTGGATGATCCGGGCCCGCGTGTGCGCCGCCTCGAGGCCGAAGCGCAGCCGGCCGTCGGGACCCCGATCGAAGCTGGCCCCCATCGCCAGCAGCTCGTAAATCCTGTCAGGGCCTTCACTTGTGAGTATGCGAACGGCCTCGGGATCGGCCAGCCCATCGCCGGCCGCGAGGGTATCGGCCGCGTGCTGGCTGGGACTGTCGCCGGGGCCGAGGGCCACGGCAATGCCGCCCTGGGCCCAGGCGCTGGCGCTGTCGGCGAGGGTTTCCTTGGTGAGGACAACGGTGCCCCGTCCTTCCGACGCGAGCCGCCAGGCGGTCCACAACCCGGCGATGCCCGTGCCGACGATGACGGGGCGATGGGAAGTCATGGCGGGAAATATATAGGGCGCTCGGGCCCGGAGGCGCAGCAGGCGCAGGTCGATCGCTGGCCCTTCCGGTGTGGGCGGCGTAATCGCACCCTCGCCGCGCCCCTGCGCCCCTGCGCCCCTGCGCCCCTGCGCCCCTGCGCCCCTGCGCCCCTGCGCCCGTCTCAT
>DATCWW010000389.1:0-6143 GCA_036566145.1 Gemmatimonadales bacterium | reverse complement strand
GCCGGTCCGGACGTAGAGGAGCTGCTCGCTCCCTCGCGGCTCGACCACGTCGACGATTCCCTCGAGCTCGCCGGTCCCGGACGGGATCACGGTCAGGTCCTGGGGGCGCACGCCCATGAGGGTGCCGTCGGGTTGAGGGAGGAGGTTCATCTCCGGCGACCCGACGAACCCGGCGACGAAGAGGGTGGCGGGCCGGCGATAGACCTCCATCGGGGGTGCGGCCTGCTCGATCACACCGTCATGCATCACGACCACGCGGTCGCCGAGGGTCATCGCCTCTTCCTGATCGTGCGTCACGTAGACGATGGTGGCGCGGAGCCGGCGGTGCAGGCGCGCCAGCTCGGCGCGGGTCTCGACCCGGAGCTTGGTGTCGAGGTTGGAGAGCGGCTCGTCGAACAGGAACACCTGCGGCTCGCGCGCAATGGCCCGGCCCAGCGCGACCCGCTGGCGCTGTCCGCCCGACAGCTGCCCCGGCTTCCGGTCCAGGACCATTTCCAGTCCCAGGGCCTGGGCCACCTCCGCCACCCGCGCGGCGATGCGGTCGGGAGGCGCGCCCCGCATCCTGAGCCCGAAGCCCATGTTGGCGCGGACCGTCATGTGGGGATAGAGCGCGTAGCTCTGGAACACCATGGCGACGTCGCGCTCCTGCGGCGGCACCGCGGTCACGTCGTGGTCGCCGATGAAGATCCGGCCCGCTGTCGGCGTCTCCAGCCCCGCCAGCATCCGCAGGGCGGTGCTCTTGCCGCAGCCCGAGGGTCCCACCAGCACGACGAACTCGCCGTCGGCCACCGCGAGATCGAGCCCGCGGGCGGCGACGTGGCCGTTCGGGTAGGTCTTCTGCACCCCTTCGAATCGGATGGTGGCCATGGTCAGCCTTTCACGGCGCCGGCGGTGAGCCCCTGGACGATGCGCCGCTGGAACCCGAGCACCAGCGCCGCCACCGGGGCGGTCGCCACGATCGCCGCGGCGAGCACCTGCCCCCAGGGCACCTGATACTGGCCGCGAAAGAGGGCGATCGCCACCGGAACGGTCTGCCGCTCCGGGCCGAGCGTGAACGACAGCGCGAAGAGAAACTCGTTCCAGCTGTACACGAAGGTGAGGATCGCGGTGGCCGCGAGGCCGGGCACCGCCACCGGCACGATCACCTCGCGAAACGCGCGCAGGCGGCCGGCGCCGTCCACCATGGCCGCCTCCTCCAGCTCCGCGGGAAGCTGCCGGAAGAAGCCCACCAGCAGCCACACGGTGAGCGGCAGGGCGAAGGTGAGATAGGGCAGGATCAATCCGGGATAGGTATCGATCAGCCGCAGGCTCCGGAGCAGCAGGAACAGCGGCGACACCACCGAAATCTGCGGAAACATGCTCACCGCGAGCACCAGGCCGAGCAACGGGACCTTGCCCCGAAAGCGCAGCCGCGCCAGCGCGTACGCGCAGAGGGAGCCCACGAACACGCTGAACACCGTCGTGCACCCGGCGACGACCAGCGAGTTGCGGATGGGCACCCAGAAGGCCCGCTCCACGAACAGGGCACGATAATGGTCGAGCACCAGACCGGTGGGCACCAGCGAGGGGGCCTGGAACAGCCGGGCCTCGGGCGTGAGCGACGCGACCACGGTCCAGTAAAAGGGAAACGCGGTGGCGAGCACCAGCAGTCCCACGGCCAGCGCGGCCCACCGGGCGCCCCGGCTCACCGCCGCTCTCCGGTGAGATCGGCGCCAACCACCCGGATGTAGCCGAGGGCCAGCAGGAAGGCGACCAGAAACACCAGCACCGAGAGTGCCGAGCCGTAGCCGAAGCGGAGGTTCTGCAACAGCGAGGTGAAGGTGTAGAGTGCGATCGGCTCGGTGGCGGTGCCCGGGCCGCCCCCGGTCATCACGTACACCAGATCGAAGACCCGGAAAGCGTCGCGGGTGCGGAAGATGAGCGCCACCAGCAGGGCCGGCTTGAGCAGCGGCAGGGTGATATGGCGAAACTGCCGCCAGGCCGACGCGCCGTCGATCCGCGCCGCCTCGTAGAGCGAGGCGTCGATCCCCTGCAGGCCGGCGAGGAGGAGCAGCGCCACGAAGGGCGTCTCCTTCCACACGTCGCCCAGCACGACGGGCACCCAGGCGGCCAGGCGGTCCACGAACCAGACCGGCGGGTCCACGCCGAGCCAAGCGAGCGCGGCGTTCACGATCCCCGAGTCACCGTCGAACATGAACCGCCAGATCAAGGCGGCGACGACCGTCGGGATGGCCCAGGGGACCAGGATGGCCGCCCGCACCAGCCCGCGGCCGCGGAAGGCGCGGTTCATCGCCAGCGCGAGCACGCACCCGAGGGTCAGCTCGAGAGTCACACTGGCGACGGTGAAAGCGAGCGTGTGGACCAGTGCCTCGCGAAAGCGCTCGTCGCCCAGGGCCTCGATGTAATTGTCGAGCCCGATGAACGGCCGGCCGAGCCAGGGCATTCGGAGGTCGTGCAGGTGAAGCGACTCCCAGACCGTCCAGACCAGCGGAAAGAGTGCGATCAGGAGGATCGTGCCGACGGCCGGGAGCACCATGGCCCAGCCGAGGCGCGCCTCGCGGTACTCGGCGCCTCGAGGCTCAGCGCGAGGCACGCGCGCCTCCGGCTCCGAGCCCTACCCGGTCGAGCAGGCGCTGCATCTGTTCCTGGGCCTGCCGCAACGCGGCCTCCGGCGAAGTCTGGCGAGTCAGGGCCCGGTGCAGCTCGATCTGGAGGATGTCCGAGAGCTGGGTATACACCGGCGTGACGGGACGAGGCACCGCCCGCTCCACCACGGCCCGGATCTGGGCGGGAGGGATCGACAGCACCCGGGCGAGGTCCGCTTCGGAGATCCCGGTGCGCCGCGCCGGGAACTGTCCCACCACCTGGGCGCGCTCCAGCATCTGCTCGGGGCGGGTCAGAAAGTCGATCACCGCCCAGGCCGCCTCCGGGTGCTCGGAGTTGGCGTTGATCGCGAGCTGGCCCCCCCCCAGCGCGGCCGTGGGCGACCCGCCGGGACCCGCGGGCATCGGGGCCACGGCAAAGCGGCCCGCGACCATCGAGCCCGACGAATCCTGCAGCAGCGCGTAGGCGTACGGCCAATTCCGCATGAAGGCGGCCTGGCCGTTCTGGAAGGCGAAGCGCGCCTCCTCCTCGTGCCAGGTCAGCACCGAGCGGGGCACCACGCCCGATTGGAGCTGATCCCGCATCAGCGTCAGGGCGCGGATGGCGGCAGGGTCAGCCACGCGCACCCTTCCCCCCTCGAGGATCGTCCCGCCGAACCCGCCGAGATACTCCAGGAAGACCGTCACCAGGCCTTCGTACCGGGCGCCCTGGTACACCAGGCCAGCCCGCACGGCGCCCGAGGCGCGCGCCGCGTCGCTGGTGCGGTCCAGCTCCTCGAAGGTGGCGGGCGGAGTCTTGGCGAGGTCGGTCCGCCAGTAGAGCATCCCCACGTCCACGAACCAAGGCATGCCGTAGAGCCGTCCGCCCCACCGATTGGCCGCGATGGTGGCGGGGTAGAAGGCGGCGGTGTCGGGATGAAAGCGGTCCAGCGGGAGGATCCACTCGGCGGCGGCGAACTCGGGAGTCCAGATGGCGTCGAGCTGGAGGATGTCGGGGTCGCTCGCCCGGGCGTTGAGCCACTGCACGTAGAGCTGGTGGCGCTGGTCGGCGGCGTCGGGGGTCCGGCGCTGCTCGACCCGGATGTCGGGATGCTCGCGCATGAACCGCGCGAGCTGGCGGCGGAGTACCTCCCCCTCGGCGCCGAGCACGCTGCCGGGGAAGGTGACCACGGCGGGCCCGGCGGGCGCCGGGCGGGAGCAGCCGGCGGCGAGGAGGGCGGCCACCGCGATCCGGCAGGCGGTGGCCGCGTAGTTTCGAGCGGGTGAAATCGCGGCGTGATCCAGAAGCGTGTCGAACGAGTTCGGGTGGCGCGGACGCACGAGGGGACCGGCACACCGGTCCGGTCACACCACTATATATGCGTCCGCGCCCCGCCGCACCCTCCTACTCGCCCGGACCGATCGGATCGGTGCTCGGGAGGTTCGGGACGATCGTGGTGGCGTCGCCCTCGGTGTCCGGGAACGGGTTGATGCAGATCGGGTGCTCGAACCCGTCGATGGTGCCCTCGGTGTAGATGAGGTTGTCATCGGCGCTGTTGTCGGCCACGCCTGCCGGCACGTTATCGAGGTTGAGCGCGTGGCGGAGCCGCCAGGCGATGACGTGGTCGGTGCACGAGGTATCGCCGCTCACACCGAGCGCGCCCACCAGGTTCCCGTCCGCCGTGTAGAGCGCGAGCCCGCCGCCGAACACGTTCACCCCGCCGATGCGCTGGCCGACCATCGGATCCTTGTCGGTGCCGTAGTCCTGCGGCTTCCCGCCGTAGGCCACGTCCGGATCCACCGGGTTGCTCTCCTGCAGGCCATAGAGGCTGCCGCCCGGCTGCACAGCGGCGAACAGATTGGCGGTGCTGAGGGCGAACCCTTCGAGACTGAAGGAATTCGCGGTGTTCGCCTTCTGGGCCGAGATCACGCGGCTGCCCGGCCACTGGTCGGCGCGGTTGGTGCCGCTGAAGACGACGGCCTGGACCACGCCGTCGCGATCCACGAAGCTGGCCCACATCTCGAAGCCGAGTCCGCCGTTCTGCTCTTCCAGCACATCCTGCAGCGCCGCCCGCAGCGCGTCGTGCGAGGGGAGAAAGTCGGGCTTGGTGCTGGGCGAGAGGGTCGGCTCGGTACTGCTGTCGCCGCAGGCGGCGAGGGCGAGAACACACAGGATGCCGGGGAGGGATGCACGGACTCGCATGACAGAGCTCCTTTCCTGCTAGGTGGGACACGACTGCGTTGGGAGCACTGGGATGGCGATATAGTACCGCCCATCCCGCGTGCTGCAAGTAGCCACTCATCGTGACGTACGCCACCGCTCGGCCGGCGCCACCGCGCGAGCATAGCTCCATGCATCGAGTCTTTCTGCTGTCTCCGGCTCACGCGGGAGGAAAGCGGGCCGAGCTCCTGCTGCGCGACGCGGCGACGTTCCCGCTGGCCGCTCGGCTCCGAGAGCGGCAGGGCATCGCGCTCGGCGAGGCGTTCAGCTTCATGAGCGGGCTCTACTTCCGCGGCAAGTTGGCTTACGCGCAGCGGTTCGCCCGGCCGCCGGAGGGGATTGCCGGCGCGCTGGTGATCACCGCCAACCGCGGGCTTCTGCCGGCGGAGACGCCGGTCCGAGCGGTGGACCTGCAGGCCCTCGGGCTGGTGGACATCCACGCCTCCGATCCCCGCTACCGCGAGCCGTTGCTCGCCGATCTCGACCGCCTGCGCGCGATTCCCGACCTCGACCCGGTCCTGCTCGGCAGTGTGGCGACGGGCAAGTACGTCGACGTGCTGCTCGAAGCGCTGGGCCAGCGGCTTCGGTTTCCGCCGGCCTTCGTGGGTCGGGGGGACATGAGCCGCGGCGCTCTCCTCCTGCGGGCGGCACGCAGCGAGGAAGAGTTGGCGTACATCGCGGTCGAGGGAGCCGACCGGCACGGGCCGAGGCCGCCTCGGCTGGAGCCCGTCCGATGACGGCCGTCGTGCGAGGCTCGACCCGCGTGCGCCTGCCGGCGCGCGCGCCGGAGGTGGCGCTCCGGGTGGGACGCCGGACGGTGACACTGACCAATCTCGGCAAGGTGTTCTGGCCCGAGCTCGGGATCACCAAGCGCGACCTGCTGCAGTACTACGCCGACGTGGCCGCCGTGCTGCTGCCGCACCTGCGTGACCGCGCGATGGTGATGAAGCGGTATCCCAATGGGATTCACGGGAAATTCTTCTTCATGAAGCGCACGCCGTCCCCCAGCCCCGAGTGGCTGGAGACCTGCGCCATCATGCACCGCTCGAAGAACCTCATCGCGTTTCCGATGGTCCAGGGCCTCGCCTCCCTGCTCTGGCTGGTGAACCTGGGATGCATCGACCTCAACCCGTGGTATTCCCGGTGCGACGACCTCGCTCGCCCCGACTACCTGCACTTCGACCTCGACCCGGCCGAAGGCGCCGGTTTCCCCCGCGTGCTGGAGACCGCGCTCATCGTGCGCGAGGCGCTGGTTGCGCACGGGATGGAGCCCCTGGTGAAGACCAGCGGATCGACCGGGGTGCACATTTACGTCGGGATCCGCCCAGGCCCGCTGCAGA
>DATCWW010000357.1:0-5186 GCA_036566145.1 Gemmatimonadales bacterium | reverse complement strand
GGGCGGGCGCTGCGCCCCGCTGGTGGAGCACCTCCGGATCCGCGAGGCCAGCGGATCGGTGCTCGACCACCTGCACGTCATCTCGCCCGAGGTCGCCCGGCGGCGACTGGCCGACTGACCACCTCGGCCTCCTGGGCCGCGAGCCATGCCACTGCCGCGGCCGGCGCGCAGTCCGTCACCCGACCCCGCTGGTCGGGGCTCGCAGGCAGCAGCGCACCGAATTCGATGACTCGGCGTCCGAGCGCGCGAGCCAGCTCGGTCGCCAGGAATCGTCCCACTCCCGCGGCCACCACCGGGGCATCGGGCGGCATCGGCCGGTCCGAGAGCAGGCGCTCGGCCGCGGCGTGGAGCCGGTGTGCCTGTGCTCCGGCCAGCCAGCGCGCGAGCTCCCGCCAGTGCTCCAAGTCCGCGCTCTCCACCTCGCGACCAATCATCCGGGCGAGCCGGCGGGCACTTCCCGCGGTGGACTTCTCGCCGCCATCCGTGGTGGGATGCTGGTCGGCGCCCTCGGGCAGCTGCCCGGTCAGCCGATAGATGTCGGCCGTCGTGGCGAACCATTCCGCCATGAGCGGCACTCGCGCTCCCCCGAAGGGCACCGCTTCGGCCATCGCCATCACCGGCGTCCGGACCACCCCGGCGTAGACCAGCTCGCCCGAGACCAGCCGCGTTGCATCGTCCCGGCCGCGTGCCCGAATCCGGCCTCCGCCAACCGGGATCAGGTCGGTCGTGGTGCTGCCCACATCCACCACCAGCGCGTCGGGCTCGAACATCGCGACCACCGCGGCGGAGGCCAGCCAGTTGGCCGATGCTACCCGAAGCGGGGCGGCCGCGGCCTCGTCGGCGGAGCAGAAGCCCGCACGGGTATCGAAGAACCGGAGCTGCCCGGCCCCGCAGCGCCGCTCCATCTCCACTACCAGCGTGCGCACACCTTCGGCGCGAGTCGCGAAGAGGTCCACCATCTCTCCGGTCATCGTGACCGCGTGCAATTCGCCCGTGCCCAGCTCGGTGAGGGCAAGGTCCAGCGCGGTGTGCAGCTCGGCCAGGCCGCGCCAGAGGGCACAGGGGAGCTGCACCACAGCCTCCACCCGTCCGCCCGAGCCGAGACGCGCCGCCTTCAGGTGGGCGCCGCCGAGGTCCCATCCGATCACGCTGTCAGGCGGCATGTTCGGGCTGGAGTGCGAGCTCTACCACGTTCCCCGACCAGGGGCGCTGGGCGGGAAGCTCACCGGAGCGCCGGAGGTCGAGCACCATGGCCGCCACGTTCCGGCCGAGAGCCGCGGGCAGGCCGCAATACGAGGTCGTGAGACGGGGGTTCACTTCGAGCACGAGCGGCCCATCGGCACCGATCACGAAATCAACGCCGACGTAGCCCCAGAGACCCGGGATCGTGGCAGCGACCTCCGCGCCAAGGCGATGGACGCGCGGATCCGCCGGGGGCCGGGCGTTGACGGCGAGCGCATCGAGATGGAGCCGGCCCGCCCGCCAGGTGAGCCGCTGTCGGTTGCATGCGAGCAGGCGCGCCCGGCCGCCGGCGCAGAGGAGGGACAGGCTCCAGGGCTCGCCCTCGATCCAGGGCTGGGCCACCAGTCGGCCCGCCGCCGAGCGAAGGCGGGTTTCTGCCTCCGCAGAATCATCGAGGCGCTCGAGGCCATCGCCACCGGCCCCGTCATCCGGCTTCACCACCCAGGGGCCTGGAAGCGATGGGACAGGGTCCTCCGCTCCGCAGGTGGGCACCACCGGAACGCCTCGTCCAGCGAGCGCTCGTGCGGTGGCCACCTTGCTGGCCGCGAGGCGCACGGCGTCCGGGGTGCACCCCAGCAGCGTCCGCCCGGCGGCTGTGACGGTGGTCCCGAGGCGCTCGAGGGTCCCTCCGCTTTCGGAAGCAGTTGGCCAGACGGCGTCCGCCGCCGTCACCCCGCGGACGAAGAGCTCCTCCGGGTTCTCGCCGGGCAAAGGGTACAGCGTCTCACACCCCGCGAGCGGGGGGAGTCGTGGATCGCGGCACGCGATGACGTGAACCCCGTCGATGCCGGCCAGCTCACCGACCAGCGTGCGGAGCATCAGGTCGCCTTCGCGAGCCAGACTCGGGGGAAGCGGCTGACCGAGCAACCCACCGCCACTGAAGAACTCGAAGGCGAAGATTCTCATCGCCAGCTCACGCGGCGTGCCGGCCGAGCGACCGGCTGAAGGCGTGGAGGCGTCGCCGCAGCAGGGCCATCGTCCGGGGGACATCGGGCCCGGTCGCGTGCACGGTGCAGACCGGGTCACCCGCGGTGAAGCGCGTCCCGCGGATCGGCAGGTCGCGGCACCAGCGGGGGAACCGCATCTTCGCTTCGTCCGCCGGCGCGTCGGCGTGCACGACCGCGTGAGCCCGAACCGCGCGGCGCACCGCCGGTCGGAGGGGCAGCTCTCCACCGCACGCACGCAGGTGCCATTGGAGCAGTCCGCCGGGGTAATCCGGGTCGTACAGCTCGAACGTGGCCGTGGGCCGCGGGTTGAGCTCCAACACCAGCCACTTCTCCCGCCGCAGGATGAAGTCGAGGCCGTTGAGGCCGACCAGACCGGTCTCGGCGACCAGCGCGTCGAGCGCGTCCTCGATCTCGCGGCGGAGCCGGGGCCGAAGGGTGAGGCCTCCGACCGCACCACCATAGAGGTAGGGCCGTCCGGGCCGAGTGGCCGTCCACTGCCGGTTGAAGCCCAGCACTCTCGCGCGGCGTCCGTCCGCCAGGAAAGTGGCAGACAGCGTGTCACCCGATTCGATGCGCTGGTAGTAGCCGCCCCCGGCCCTCGGTGAGTCGCGAGCGGGAAGCACCCCCGTGCCACCGGCCGCCCCAGGAAGTTTGAGCAGCCAGCCCTGCGGGCTGACGGGTGTCGTGAGTCGCACCGCAGGGTGTGGGATTCCGAGCCGGCGGAGCAGTGGAAAGAACCGCGCAGGGTCACGGACGCTGGCCACGGTCGCGGGGGTGTTTCCGTAGAGCGCCCGCCCTCGGCTCAAGCGGTCGAGCAGCGCCGGGCGTCCTTCGAACCCCGAGCCGTACACCAGGTCACTGTCCGGCGCCAGGCGCCGAGCAGTATCGAGCAGTCGTGCGGCGTCGATGCGGAGCGTACCAGGGACGGTGATGGTGCGACAGGCGGACGACGCGGCCCGGGTATCCCGATCGGCGAAGAGATCGAGCACCACCGGACGATACCCTCCCCGCCCGGCGGACTGGGCCAGGGCACGGCCGGAGACGGCCACGATCAGGAGTCGGGACGGATGGGGCATCGTGGGCCCCGAAAGGTACCCGCGGTGGGTGGGCTGTCCACGTCGGTCGCCGCGCTATATTTCGGAAGCGCCGCCGCATCTCCCTCTCCATACGTCGAGGACTGCGGCCCTTCGGGCCGGCGCGCCGCCGATCGGCAGCGCGTCCGGGGCGCCGTTGCCGTTCCCCTTTGGAGGACCGTGTGAGCGTGCCGGAGGCGAGCCGGACCCCGTTGCGGGTCGCCATCGTGGGCGCAGGGCCGGCCGGGTTCTACGCGGCCGAAGCGCTGCTCAAATCGGGGCGCGACGTCCGGGTGGATATGCTGGAGCGCTTGCCCGCGCCATTCGGCCTGGTTCGGTTCGGCGTGGCCCCCGACCACCCGAAGCTCAAGGAGGCGATCGCCGTCTACGACCGGATCGCGCGCTCGCCGGGCTTCCGGTTCTACGGCAACGTCACCGTGGGACGCGATGTCCCGGTCGAAGCGCTCATCGAGGCCTACCATGCCGTGATCTTCGCCAGCGGCGCGGAGAGCGACCGCCGGCTCGGCGTGCCGGGTGAGGACCTGCCCGGGAGCTACACCGCGACGGAATTCGTGGGCTGGTACAACGGTCACCCCGACTATCGCGATCGGACCTTCGACCTGAGCCAGGAGGTCGCGGTCATCGTGGGCCAGGGCAACGTGGCAGCCGACGTGTGCCGGATCCTGGCCAAGACTGTCGACGAGCTCCGGCATACCGACATCGCCGAGCGCGCGCTCGACGCGCTGGCCGCGAGCCGGGTGCGGGAAATCCACGTGGTGGGCCGGCGGGGGCCGGCGCAGGCGAAGTTCACCGCCAAGGAGCTGCGCGAGCTGGGCGATCTCGATGACGCCGACGTGATCGTGGACCCGGCCGAGCTGGCGCTCAACCCGGAGAGCCTGGCCGAGTTCGAGGAGCGCCGCGGGGCCGCGGCCAAGAAGAACGTCGAGATCCTGCGCGACTTCGCGGCCCGGCCGGACCGCGGGCGCCGTCGGCACATCGTGTTCCGCTTCCTTCTGAGCCCGGTCGAGATCGCCGGCACGGAGCGAGTCGAGGGTGTGCTCTTCGAGCGCAACCGCCTCAGCGGACCCCCGTTCGAGCAGAGTGCCAGGGGCACCGGCGAGCGGATCGAGCTGGCGGCCGGGCTGGTGTTCCGCAGCATCGGCTACAAGGGGACCGCGATGCCCGGCGTGCCATTCGACGCGCGCCAGGGGGTGTTCCCCACGCGCGAGGCGCGCATCGTGGACGGGTCGGGAACCGCCGTGCCGGGGCTCTACGCCTGCGGCTGGATCAAGCGGGGGCCCACCGGCATCATCGGCACCAACAAGCCGTGCAGCGTGGCTACGGTCACCGCGCTCCTGGCCGACCTGCCGGCCGACGCCCCGCCCAAGCCCGGGGCCGAGGCGATCCCCGCACTGGCCGGCACCGACGGGCGCCGGGTGGTGAGCTACGACGACTGGATCGCCATCGATCAGGCGGAGATCGGCCGCGGCACCCCCAAGGGGAAACCCCGGGAGAAGTTCACCAGCGTGGCGGAGATGCTCGACCTGCTCGGCGCCTCGCGGCGCTGACCGGCGGACTATATAATGAGCGCTGAAATGACCGCTCTCGCGCTCAGCCGCCTCCCCGCCCTGCCCTGCGCCGGCTTTCGTCCGCCGGCCCGTCCACTCGCGACCACCCGCAGCAATCCCTGATGCCCGCTCCTGGCCGAGGCGGAGCGTCCAGGCCGTCCCAGGTCGGCCATGTCACCTGTCTGGGGTGCGGCTGCGCCTGTGACGACATCGCGCTCACGATCGCGGCCGGACGCATCACCGCGGCGGAGCGCGCCTGCCCGCTCGGCGTCGCCTGGTTCGGTGACGGCCGCGTTCCGGACCAGGTGCAGGTCGACGGCAAGCCGGCCGAGCTCGAGCGGGCGCTCGACCGCGCG
>DATCWW010000353.1:0-3277 GCA_036566145.1 Gemmatimonadales bacterium | reverse complement strand
GCGTGGCGAAAAGTTCGCCACCGCGATCTGGGCAGCCTGGGGGCAGAAGGACGGGGAGGACGTGCTCGCGGCGGTGGACTGGGCGGTACGGCAGGGCATCGCGGACCCCGACCGTCTCGGGGTGGGTGGCTGGAGTTACGGCGGGATCCTCACCGACGAGGTGATCGCGCGAGATCGACGCTTCAAGGCCGCGATCAGCGGGGCGGGGCAGGGCAACGCCCTCGGTGGCTACGGGACCGACATGTACGCCATCGAGTACGAGGCCGAGCTGGGGAAACCGTGGAAGAACCCGGAGGCGTGGACGCGGGTCTCGTACCCCTTCCTGCACGCGGACCGGATCGTGACTCCCACGCTCTTCCTCTGCGGCGACGAGGACTGGAACGTCCCCCTCAGCAACTCGGAGCAGATGTACCAGGCGCTCAAGAGCCTGGGACGGGAGACCCAGCTGATCGTGTACCCCGGCGAGTCGCACGACATCACGCGGCCCAGCTTCCGGGAGGACCGGATGGACCGCTATCTCGCCTGGTACGGCAAGTACCTGGGCGCGGCGGACACGCCGTCCAGCCCGACCACGGCGGGCGGCGGCGCTACCGGTCGGCGGTAGGGGAGGAGGACCTCATGCGCGGCGGCGTGCGGCTGCTCCTGGCGGCCTTTCTCGCGGCGACGCCCCTCGGCGGCTGCGCCAGCAAGAGCGAAGGCGAAGCCCAGACGCCCGCGGCGGCGGCGAACACGCCGGTCGGACTGGAGGTCGAGAACCACGGCTGGGCGGACGTCGTGGTCTACCTGGTCCGAGGCACCGCCGAGGAGCGCCTCGGCACGGTCGGCGCGCTCAACAGCACGGTGTTCACCTTCCAGTTCCACCGGCTGGGAACCGGCAACGACGCCCGGCTCAAGGCGGATCCGATCGGGAGCGACCGGGCATTCTACAGCGAGGACATCCACATCCAGCCGGGGCAGTCGCTCAAGTGGACGTTGGAGTCGGATCTGTCGCGGTCGTTCTTGGGGGTGTACTGAAGGGAGCTGAAGGGCGAAAGGCGAAGGGGGAAAGGGGAAGGGGACGCTTGACGGAATCCCGTCGAGCGCCCCCTTCCCCTTTCTCCCTTCGCCTTCGCCTTGGCTTACGCGTTCCTATCCAGGCACCCGGTGGAATTCGGGTTGTTGTTCACTTCCAGCGGCAGCGGCAGGTTCACGTCGGTGCCGTAGGAGCCGCCCTTGAGATAGTCCCCGCTGGGGAAGACGCCCGCCTGGTCTCGGCCGTACTGCCGGATCAGGCGGCGGAGGTCGCCGAGGCGGTGGCCGGTGGCGAAGAGCCAGAAGGCCCGCTCGCTGAAGAGCTGATCCACGCCCTCGTCGAAGGAGCCGGGCGTGGCGAGCGGGTCGAGCCCCTGGAGAGTTCGCAGGGAATTGAGGATGGTGGTCATCCCGCCGAGGTCCTGGGCCTGCAGGGCGGCCTCGGCTTCGATCAGCCGGGCCTCGATCCCGTCGGCCACCGGGACGTTGGTGCTGGGCTGGTCGTACTTGAGAAGGATGAACTGGTCGGTGGTCCCGTCGAGGCCGACGTCTTCCGGATCCTCGAAGGGCACGCGCGGATCCTCGGCGGTGCGGTAGGGCAGTCCGACGCCCCCCTCCTCATCCGAGAGCGACCAGAGAAAGCCGGTGGAATAGTTGTAGATGGCGTTCTGGATCCGGAGCGGCGCGTCGGCGTGCTCGCTGAAGTAGACGAAGTCCGTCGGCACCGCCGCCACCGCGGCCGCGGCCCCGGTGAAGTTCCCCAGGTTGAGCAGGGCGCGCGCCTTCCCGATGGAGGCGAGGTAGGTGATCTCGCTGGTCTCCTGGTTCGCCTCCTCGTTGACCACTCCGGGCTCGGCCAGGGCCTGGTCGAATCGCGCCACGGCCGAGTTGAAGATCTCGGCCGTGGTCTGCGGCTCGCCGAAGGCGATCGTGTCGCCGTCGAGGCGGCTGAACGGCACTCCGGAGCAGAAGTCCTCCCCGAAGTACACGTAGGAGAATCCTGCCAGGCTCAACACCTCCCCGATCTCGTTGGTGCCGTCCGGGTCGGGGCTGAGCTGTCGGAGCGCCACAGCCGCGTTCTCCGCCGCCGCGCGTGCCCGGTGGAGATACCAGTACATGTCGAACAGCGTCGAGTTGTTCTCGAACACCCGCCGCTGATCCACCTCCTGCTCGGTGGGCGGCGTGGTCGACAGCACGAACTCGTCGGTCATGAGCCCGCTGAGCAGGACCTGCCCGTCGGTCCGGCCCAGGTTGAGGTCGCCGTCGCCGTCCTTGGCGAAAGTGAAGTCGGCGATGGCGCCGACCCGCCGCGCCTCCGCGCCGGCTGGGCTGTCGAGCTCACCCGGCTCGACGGTGTTGGGGCTTTCGGTGTCGAGCAGGCCGCAGGCGCCGGTCAGGAGGAGCAGCACCGGGCCGAGCGCCAGGAGCGAGCGGCGCGTCCGGTGAGTCGGGACGGCGGCCGTGAAGGAAGTCATGCGCATGGTGCCGTCCCCCCTCAGAAGCCGACGTTGAGCCGCACGGTGTAGTACTTCACCGGCGGCTGCGACTCGAAGTCGCTGGTGGCGAAATTGTCCTGCCCGAACGCATTGATCTCGGGATCGACGCCGCTGTAGTCGTCGATGGTGAACAGGTTGCGGCCCGCCAGCGTGATGCTCAGGCGGCTGGCCCGGAAGCTCCGGGCCCAGTTGTTGGGCGCGTTGAAGGTGACCGACAGCTCCCGCATCTTGACGAACCATCCGGGCTCGAAGTACCCCCATTCGGTGGCCTCGTTGAGCACCGCCTGGGCCCGGGCCTGCTCCTCGAGCGGGGCGGTCCGGTCCACCAGGCCGCGGCAGTTGAGCACCGGAGTGCAGCGGAACGACTCGATGGCGTTGTCGATGTAGTTGCCGCCGCGGTAATCGAACTGGGTGCCGATCCGGATCCGGTCGTTGAACAGGGCGAAGGTGCTGTTGAGCGAGGCCTCCTTGTTGGGCAGCGCCCGGCCGCGGAAGACCGCGTTGTCCGCCACGGTCACTTCGTCCGCGGCGATGATGCCGTCGCCGTTGGCGTCGGCGAAGCCCGTGATGGGGCGGGCCCAGTACCCGCCGAGCGGGTACCCCTGCACGTGCCGCTGCAGGCCGAATCCGAACACGATCTCGCCGACCCCGTCGCCGATCTCGGCCAGGGTGTTCTCGTAGACCGAGCCCGAGAGCGCGAGATCCCAGGAGAAGTCCCGGCTGTCGATGACCCGGGTGTTGATCGCCATCTCGACGCCGTAGTTCTTGAC
>DATCWW010000337.1:0-4938 GCA_036566145.1 Gemmatimonadales bacterium | reverse complement strand
GCCGGTCGGCGCGCCGCTGGCCGGCACCAGCGCCAGCTCGAGCGCGACGCCCAATGCGGCCACGCGCGCAGCGCAGGCAGCCGGCATTCTCACCAGTACGAGCGTGACGGGAGCGCCAGGACAATGATGCGGGCACTCGTGGGAGCGGCGGTGGTGGCGGCGGTCGTGAGCGGCTGCCGGAGCGAGCAAAAGGCGAGCGCGACCCCGGCGAGCGAGCCGGTCGTGACCGTCGGCGCGGAGAACACGGTCGTGGTGGCGCTCACCGACCTGCGCGCCGGCCCGACCATCTCCGGCTCGCTCGAGCCGGTGCAGGCCGCCACCATCCGGGCCGAGGTCCCGGGGCCGATCGAGCAGACCGGCCCGGAAGCCGGCGAGCACGTCAAGCGGGGCGCGGTGTTGGCCATTCTCGACGACGCCGCCGTCCGCGATGCCTATCTGTCGGCCCGGTCGGCCGTGCGGAGCGCCGAGTCCGCCCTCGAGGTGGCCAGGCGCGACCAGGAGCGCGCGGAGCGGCTGGAGCAGGCCGGCGCGGTGCCGGAGCGCGATCTGGAGACCGCCCGCCTCAACGCGACCAACGCCGAGGGCGCGCTGGAGGACGCCCGCGCGCGCTACGCGGCCGCCTCCAAACAGCTGGGGGACACCCGGGTCCGGGCGCCGTTCGACGGCGTGGTGAGCGAGCGCCACGTGAACGCGGGCGACGTGGTGCAGGTCGGGGCGGAGCTCTACACCGTCGTGGATCCGCGCCGCCTGCGGCTCGAGGCCAGCGTGCCGGCCAATGAGATCGAGCGCCTCAAGATCGGGATGCCGGTGGAGTTCACCGTCACCGGGGCCGGCCAGCGGGTGACCGGCCGGATCGACCGGATCAATCCGGTGGTCGACCCGAGCACTCGGCAGGTGCGGATCTATGCCTCGGTTCCCAACGCCCAGCAGTCGTTCACCGCCGGCCTCTTCGCCGAGGGACGGGTGGCCACCCAGACCAAGCGCGTGGTCGCGGTGCCGATCACCGCAGTGGACAACCGGGGGACCAGCCCCGTCGTGCGCCGAATCAAGGAGGGCCGGGTGGTCGAGACGCCGGTCCAGCTCGGGCTGCAGGACGAGGTCGCCGAGCTGGTGGAGATCAAGTCGGGGGTCGCGGCCGGGGACACCGTGCTCCTCGGGTCGGCCGAGAGCGTCGCGCCCGGAACGCGGGTGCGGGTGCTCGAGGAAGAGGCGCAGCGCTGATGTTCATCTCCGACTTCGCCATCCACCGGCCCATCGTCACCATCACGGCCATGGTGGCGCTGGTGGCCTTTGGCGTCGCCGCCCTGCTGAATCTCCAGACCGATGAGTTCCCAGACATCCAGCAGCCGATCATCGGGGTCACGATCGTCTATCCCGGCGCTTCGCCCGAGACGGTGGAGCGCGAGATCGTCGATCCGATCGAGGAGTCCTTTTCCTCGATCAGCGGCCTGGACTGGTCCAAGACGCAGGCCAGCTCCACCGACGGTCTGGCCCAGTTCACCGTGTTCTTCGATTTCGAGAAGGACATCCAGGAGGCATCGCAGGACATCCGCGACGCCATCTCGACCAAGCGGCAGGACCTGCCGACGGAGATGGAGGAGCCGGTCCTGACCCGCTTCGACCCGTCGCAGCAGTCGGTCGTGTCCCTGGCGCTCACCTCGGCGACCGTCCCGACGGCGGTGCTCACCCGCATCGCCGACCCGATGATCGTCCGCGATCTCCGGACCGTCCCCGGCGTCGCCCAGGCGACCGTGGTCGGGGGGCTGGAGCGCGAGCTCACCGTCCAGCTCCGGCCGGCGGACCTGCAGGCGACCGGCGTGAGCGTCGCCGAGGTGGTGCAGGCCCTGGAGAGCCAGAACCTGGCGGCGCCGGTCGGACGGCTCAACGGCCCCCTCGACGAGCGCGCCATCCGGCTCAAGGGTCGCCTCGATTCGCCCGAGGACTTCGAGCAGCTGGTGGTGGCGGAGCGGAGCGGGCAGGTGATCCGGCTGGGGCAGGTCGCCGACGCCCTCGACGGCACCGAGGAGCAGCGGGACCAGGCGCTCTTCAACGGCCGCGAGGCGGTCGGCATCGAGATCCTCAAGGCCAAGGGCTACAGCACCACCCAGGTCACCGACGTGATCCATCGCCACGTGGCGGCGCTGCAGCAACGGATGCCGGGCGGGGTCAAGCTCGAGGTGGTGCAGGACGCCGGTGACCGCGTGCACCATGCCGTTCGCAACGTGCAGGAGGCGCTGATCGAAGGCGCGCTGCTCACGGTGCTGGTGGTGTTCCTCTTCCTCAACTCCTGGCGCTCGACCGTGATCACCGGCCTCGCGCTGCCGGTGAGCGTGCTGGCCTCGTTCGTCGCGGTGTGGGCCTTCGGCTTCACGCTGAATACCATGTCGCTGCTGGGGCTGTCCCTCGCGATCGGCATCCTGATCGACGACGCCATCGTGGTGCGCGAGAACATCGTGCGCCATATCGAGATGGGGAAGGACCACTACCAGGCCAGCCGGGAAGGCACCGACGAGATCGGCCTCGCGGTCGCGGCGACCACTTTCTCCATCGTGGCCGTGTTCGTGCCGGTGGCGTTCATGTACGGAGTGGCGGGGCAGTGGTTCAAGCCGTTCGCGCTCACCATCGCCTGCGCCGTGCTGGTCTCGCTCTTCGTGTCGTTCTCGCTCGACCCGATGCTCTCGGCCTATTGGGCCGATCCCCAGACCGAGTCCCATGAGCGGCGGAATCCCATCGCGCGGACGCTGGACCGGTTCAACCGCTGGTTCGACCGCATGGCCGACCGCTATAAGGGGCTCATCGCCTGGGCCCTGGATCACCGGCTCATGATGGTCGGTTTGGCGTTCGGCGCCTTCATCGCCGCGCTCACGATCCCCGCGCGCGGTGTGCTGGCCGCGATCGTCGTGCTGCTGGGGCTGTGGGGCGTGTTCTGGATCCTGCAGAAGCCGCTCCGGCATCGGTTCGGCCTGCTGCCGTGCATCGGGATCAGGCTGGCGGGGGTGCTGGGGAGCCTCGCGGTGATGGGCCTGCTCGTGCCCCGCGTGCCGGTGGTGGGGCAGGTCGGCGCGGGCTTCGTCCCCGTGAGCGACCGGAGCGAGATCAGCATGATCGTGGAGGCCCCGCCGGGCTCCAATCTGGAGTACACTCGCATCAAGGCCGAAGAGGCGGCGAGGGTCGCGCGGGCGCACCCCGAGGTCCGCTACACCTACACCACCGTCGGCACTCCCGTGCCCCTCAAGGCGCCATCCGTGGACCAGGCGCTCATCTATGTGCGTCTGGTGCCCAAGGCCGAGCGCCACATCAGCCAGGACGAGCTGGGCCAGGTCCTCCGCGAGCAGATGAAGGGGATCGGCGGCGCGCAGGTCTCGGTCTTTACCAGCGGCTTCGGCGGCGCCTTCAAGTCGATCCAGATCCAGATGAAGGGCGAGGACGCGCGGGTGCTCACCGACCTCGCCCAGCGTGCCGCGGCCGAGGCGGCGAAGGTGCCCGGCGCGGTGGATGTCGGGCTCTCGACTCGGGGACAGAAGCCCGAGCTCGAGATCCAGCTCAACCGCGGCCTCGCCGGCTCGCTCGGCATCAGCGTCGGGCAGGTGGCGCAGTCGCTGCGGCCCGCGTTCGCCGGGCTCGACGCCGGCGACTGGGTGGACCCGTCGGGGGAGACGCGTGACGTGACCGTCCGCCTCGCGCCCGAGGCGCGCCAGCGGATCACCGACCTCGCGCAACTGCCGCTGGTGGTGCCGGCCCAGGCGGGGGGGCCGCCGGCCACGCTGCCGCTGGGCCAGGTGGCGACCATCCGACAGGGCCTGGGGCCGGCCCAGATCGACCACCTCGACCGGGACAAGGTCGTGATCGTGCAGGCCAACGTCGCCGGGGCGCCGCTCACCCAGGTCACCGAGGAGATCAAGGCCCGGCTCGACCGCCTGCGGCTCCCGCCCGGCTACGCCATCACCTGGGGCGGTGAGGCGCAGGACCAGGCCGAGGTCTTCACCCGGATCTTCACCGCATTGGGCGTGGCGGTGCTGCTGATGTACCTCATCCTCGTGGTCCAGTTCGGCTCGTTCCTCGATCCCCTGGCCATCCTCGTGTCGCTCCCGCTCTCGCTCATCGGCGTGGTGCTGGCGCTCTGGGTCACCCGCGACACGCTCAACATCATGAGCCTGATCGGGGTGATCCTGCTGATGGGCATCGTCGCCAAGAATGCGATCCTGCTGATCGACTTCGCCAAGTGGGCCCGGGAGCGGGGGCTGCCGCTGCGGGAGGCGCTGATCGAGGCGGGACGCATCCGGCTCCGCCCCATCATCATGACGACGCTCGCCCTGATCGCGGGCATGATCCCGGTGGCCATCGGGCACGGCGAAGGCGCGGACTTCCGAGCCCCGCTCGGCCGGGCGGTGATCGGCGGCACCATCACCTCGACGCTGCTGACGCTGCTGGTCATCCCGACGGTCTACGAGATCCTGGACGCCTTCCGGGAGTGGATGCTGGCCAAATTCGGTCGCCGGGTGGAGCACCCGCGCCCCGCAGGAGTGCCCGCGGCCGCGGAGTGAGCGGACAGGCGGGACGACCGTACGGCGTGCCGCCATCCGCCCTACCGCCGTCCCGCCGTTCCGCCTAGCTTCCCAGCCGATCCGCGGTCCGTCCTCGACATCACCCGTCTCCGTCTCGCCGAGCGCCATGCCTTTCGAGAGCACCGTCGTCCGCGCCGCCCCGGGCGGATTCGAGACCCCGTTCCTCGCCATCGCGCTGGCCCGGGGCGGTTTGCCCCCCTCGCTCGCGCCGCTCGACGCGTCGGCCGGCGGTGCCCTCGGCCGGCTCTTCGCCGCCGGCGATTTCACCGGCAAGCGCGACGAGACCGCGCTCGTCTACCCACCGGGCCCCGCCGGGCGGATCCTGCTGGTCGGCATGGGCAAGGCCGACGAGATCTCCCGCGGGGCGATCCGC
>DATCWW010000293.1:0-2880 GCA_036566145.1 Gemmatimonadales bacterium | reverse complement strand
CGGCGTGGATGTCGTCGGGGTCGTTGTCGAAGCGGAGCGGAGGCGCGTCGTCGGGACGCACGATGACCTCCGGCTTCACCACGTCGACCGCCAGATACAGCGCCTCCGAGTCCCAGAGGGCCGACGCCACCGCGGAGAACTCGTCCGGCCCGGGGTACGGCTCTTCGCTCCGCCGGTACTGGTCCTCGTAATCGAGCGCGAGCGCTTCAGCCTCCTCGAACCCGTCCGACGATCCGTCGAGGGCCGGCACCACCGCGGCGTGCCACGCCACGCCCTGGGCTACGGTCGGCCGGTTGGGGTCGAACAGCGGCTCTCGTGCAGGCAGCGCGCGGCGAATTCCCTTGAGTCGGATGGTGCCTTCGCTGCCGGACACCTCCCATCCCTCCGCCACGGCGAGATGACGCTCGGTCCCGGTGGCGGTCTCGACCTCCACCAGCTCCCCTTCGACCCGGAGCCCGCGCACGGCGGGCTCGGCCGACCGGGAGAGCTCGACCACCGTGGTCACCCGGGCCGCCCGGCCGTACGTCCGGACGACGAAGAACGACACCGGCGCGATGGATCCGGGCAGCCCGGGGCCTCGAGCCCGGATCAGGTCGCCCGCGACATCGAGGTGCAGCGTCAGCACGCTTCCGTCGCCGGCCCGCGCGCGGAGGCGCAGTGGCCCGGCTGCTGCAGGCTCGTAGCGCTCTGCTTCCGTCGCGAACTCGTCGTCCAGGCTGTCGGCCACCCAGCGTCCGCCGCCAGGGAGCTCCACCTCGCCCTGCAGGTGCCAGGGCAGCTCGAGGCGGTGGTCGTCGGGCGCGGCCAGCTCCACCATGTCCAGCAGGTAACGCGGACCGGCAACCAGCGTGCGGGCCAGCGGGCCGTAGCTCCCCCGGGTCCAGGCCCATCGGCTCGCCTCATCGAAGGCGGCGCACTCGGCGTCGCCCGGCGGCTGCGAGTGCCCGTCCAGGCGAGGGGCGTTGTGTGCGAGGGTGGAGCGGTACCAGAAGAGATCGCGCGTGACGTACGACCCGGTGCCCGGATCGGGCAGCCAGTGGTGGCCACCGGCGTGCAGCGTGAGGTGCAGGCGATCCGGGTGCCCGTGGCCGCCGCCGTAGGCGCCGCACTCGATCGAGGCGTAGCGGTCGCCCTGCCGGAGGATGGCGAGCCCCTGGCGCTCCAGGAGCGTGTTGCCGGGAGACCAGGCCACGCCGCCGTGGGGGCGCTCGGGCGCCATCTCCAGCAGCGCCCACCAGGAGAGATCGGCCCGGGTACGGGTACCCGTGGGCCGGGGCCGCCCCGCCTCGTGCAGGTACGAATCGAACTGCCCGGCCTCCGGCGCCGGCGCCTGATACAGCGCGTCGAGCCAGGGCCACAGATCGCCGGCTGTCTGGCCCAGCCGCGCGAGGCCGACCTCCCAGAGCTCGAGGTACATGGGCTGGGCCAGCGACACGCCGTAGCGCGAATCCTTCCGAGCCGGAAAGGTGCGGTCGGGCAGGGCGGTGAGCGCCGGGGCGCGCAGCGCCGCCGCCAAACGCCCGGCGAGCCTGGAGTCCGCCGTGAGGTCCACCCCCGCCTCGCGGGCCCAGCCCATCGCCAGCAGCTCGCCGCGCAGGGCGAAGAGGTGATAGTTCTCGCCCTCGAACCACATCCCATCGTCGCCGAAGCCGCGGAGGAGATGCGCGATGATCCCGGTAGACCCCTCCATCACGCGGGTCGCGAGCTCCTCGTCCTCGAACCAGACCGCGACCGCGGCGAGGGCGGCGTTGTGCCAGGTCTGCCGGTTGGAGAATCCTTCGTCGAACTCGCCGATCAGATTCGCGGCCTCGTCGGCCACCCCGCTCACCGCGTCGGCCAGGACCGAATCCAGCCGGCCGCTTTCCCGCAGTATGAGCGCCGCCGCGAGATACCCGGTCAGCCAGATGCTCTCAAGATAGGTGGAGAAGAAGAGGCGGGACGGCCCAAGGACGTTGTCGAGGTTGGGGTAATCGAGATAGCCGGACGCATAGCCGGACAGAATGCGGGCGGCGGCCTCGGCGGCATCATCGCGATCCCCTATCGCGGCCAGCGTCGCCAGCTCGGCGGCCCGCTCGGCGAGCCAGAGGTGTTGCCATCGCGCCCAGGCGAGGTCGTGCCGGACGCCGCGATGGGTTCGGCCGCAGGCGGAGCACCGGTGGTCGCGCGGGCCCCAGGGGTCGAACTCGAGGGCCGTGCCATGCTCGGGACAGACGCCGCCGTCGGCCGACAGCAGGGCCTTGTCGCGGGGGATCTCCGGCGGATCGGCGAGCAGGCGCCGGTTCCGCTCCGCCATCCGCTCGAGAAGTCCGGCGAGCTCGGGAGCGCCGCGGACCGTCTCGCGCCGGGCCTCGAGCCGGTCCGCCGTCAGCATCGCCGCACTCCCTCGCGGGCCCAGCGCACCGGCAGCAACCGCATGCCGAGCTCGCGCGCGGCAGCGATCGCCGGGGCGGGATCGTCCGGGCAGAGAAAGAACATCGAGCCGCCGGCACCCGACCCGGCCGCCTTGCCGCCGAGCACACCGGCCTCGACCATCGCGCGCTCCAGGCGAGCCATCACGGGGGTGCACATCCCGGGGTCCAGCGCCTGCTGCAAGCGCCAGTTCGCGCTCAGCAGGGTGCCCACCCGGGCCAGGTCCCCTGCCAGGAGCGCGGCGGGCATCGTCTCGGCAACCCCGCGGATGCCGTCGAGCGCGCCCGCCACCGCGGGATCGCCCCGCTCGTACGCGGCCATCACCCGCCCGATCGTCGCCCCGGAGAACCGGGATGCGCCGGTGTAGCAGAGCAGCATGCGCCGAGCGAGGGCATCGGCGATGTCGGCAGGGAGCGTGATCGGCTCGACCGTGGCGTCGGGATCGCGGAAGGCGAGGCGGAGGTAGCCGCC
>DATCWW010000283.1:0-2399 GCA_036566145.1 Gemmatimonadales bacterium | reverse complement strand
GGCAGATCGGGCCGAAGCCGGCGAAGGCGGAAGAGCGCGAGGGCAGTGAGGAAGTAGAAGACCAGGGCCGCGAAGATCACATAGTCGAGCAGCTGCCCGTAGGTACCGCTCACGCACAGCACCGACGCCCAGATCGCCTGGAAGACCAGGCCCATCACCGGGGTCCGGTAGACGGGGTGCAGGCGGCCGGCGCCCTCGAAGAACAGCCGGTCCCTCGCCATCGCCCAGTAGACCCGGGGGCCGGAGAGAATCAGCCCGTTGTTGCACCCGAACGTGGAGAACAGGATGGCGATCGCCATGACGACCGCTGCCCCCGACCCCATCGCGACCTCGATGGCGGCCGTGCCGACCCGGTCCTGCGCGGCGTGCTGGATGCCGCGGGCCAGGGCGTCGGCGCCGTTGGGGTCGCCGGCGAAGGGGAGGATGTTGAGATAGGCGACGTTGCTCAGGATGTAGAGCAGACTCACCGTGAGCGTGCCCAGGCCGAGCGCCAACGGGACGTTGCGGCTCGGGTTCTGCACCTCGGCCGCGGCGAAGGTCACGTTGTTCCAGGCGTCGCTGGAGAACAGCGAGCCCACCATTGCCGCGCCGAGCACGGGGATCATCGCCAGCGACCAGTCCCCCGTGCCCCAGAAGTCGGCGAAGTTGGCCGCCGCGACTTCGGGCCGCCGGAAGAAGGTGAGCCCGACGATCACCAGGACGACGAGCGCGCCGACCTTGGCCACGCTGAACACCGTCTGGATCGTCGCGCCCAGCTTGACGCCCCGGACGTTGATCGCGGTGAGCAGCAGAATCGAGAGAATGGCGACGATCCGTTGCGGCGAAAGCCCGAGCTGGATGGCATCGGAGGCACCCGGCAGACGGAGCTGACCCAGCGGGAGGAAGACGTCCGGACTGATGCCGGGCACCAGCACGCTGAGGAACCGGGCGAACGCCACCGCCACCGCCGCGATGGTGCCGGTCTGGATGACGGCGAAGAGCGTCCAGCCGTAGAGGAACCCGGCTGCGGGCGAGAGTCCCTCGCGCAGGAAGACGTACTGTCCGCCGGCCTTGGGCATCATCCCCGCCAGCTCGGCGTAGGAGAGCGCCCCGATCACCGTCACGAGGCCGGTGATGACCCACACGAGCAGGAGCGCTCCCGGGCCCCAGGCGTTGACCTGCCGAGCGATGTCGGCGGAGACGATGAAGATCCCCGAGCCGATCATGGATCCGACGACCAGCGAGACGGCGGCGAGCGGGCTGATGCCCCGAATGAACTCGGAGGAGGTCCCCGGGTCGGACGCGGGCGGTGCCTCGGTCGGTGCGGCCATGGGTGTCCTGGTGTGGGATGTCATCCCGAGCGCAGCGAGGGATCTTGCGCGGGAATGGTTCGGGGGATGGCCAGGAAGATCCCTCGCTGCGCTCGGGATGACAACCCTGCGCTCGGGGACGACAACCAGTCTGACTACTCCGACGCGGGCGGCGGCTCTCCGGGAGGGACCGCAGGCGGCGCGGCCGACCGGGCGGGCTTCACCGCCGGCCCGGCTGGCTTGCTCGCCGACTCGGCGGCCTTCACCGCTTCGTCCACCACCGCCTGCCCGGCCGCCGCGAGCCCTTTCATCACCTTGGCGGCGCCGTCCACGATGCCCATGGTGCCGCTGATCGCCTGGATCGGCAGCTTGCCGGCGCGCATCGTGTCTTCCACCGTCTCGGTGATCTTCGCGAAGAGACCGCCCGGCCGGGCGCGCTCGGCGTACTTGCTGTCGAGGAATTCGATGTAGTCCAGGATCTGGTAGCCGCGCTCGTCGCTCAGCGACTCGAGCAGCCGGGCGATCCGCTGCTTCAGCAGGTCGTTCATGAGCCCTCTAGGGAACGTCCAGCCCGGACTCGACCGACAGGAGGTCGGCCACCGGCGTGGCCAGGTAGCGGGTGCGCGCCGCGGTGAGCGACACGCGTAGCGTGAGCTCCTGCAGCGGCGGCAGCGCGCGGAATCGCGCGACCATGGAGTCCGGGACCGTGACGTAGACGAAGCCCGGCTCGGGCAGGGGGCCGCGGGTCAGCAGGTAGGGATGGCCCGCGGGAATCTCGGGCCGGAGCTCGTCGGCCACCTGCACCGCGATGAGCTGCAGCCGCCACTCGAGCGGCTGCCCAACGAACCGGGCCGGCGACTTCTGCACCTCTTCCGCGCTCACCTCGCGCAGCACGCCGTTGTCGGCGGGCTTGAGGTCGGCCTCCTTGATCCAGCCGTCGAGTTGGACCCGGACCCACTCGCCCGAGCGGCCCAGCACCCGGGCGGGGATGCCGGGCTGCAGCGTCGCATACGGCGTCGAGTCCGGGGCGCGAGCGAGGCCGGTCTCCCGGCTCACCTCGACACCTTCGGCAGGTCCGGTGGGAGGTGCGGCGGTGCCCGCCGTGGTGCG
>DATCWW010000270.1:0-4884 GCA_036566145.1 Gemmatimonadales bacterium | reverse complement strand
GCCGGTGCCGCGGGCGCCGCCGGCTCCGCGAAGGTCGGCGTGGACTTGAGGATCTCCACCTCCTCGGCCGTCATGTCCACCGGGATCTCGGCGAAGAGCGGGGTCGTGAGGTAGCGCTCGCCGGTGTCGGGCAGCATGCAGAGAATGGTCGAGCCCTTTTCCGCTCCGGCCGCGACCTCCATGGCCGCCGCGAAGGTCCCGCCGGCGGAGACCCCGACGAAAATCCCTTCCTTGGCCGCGAGCTGCCGGCTCCACTTCATCGCCTCCGGCGCGGGCACCGTGATCACCCGGTGCACCTGCTTCGCCTCGACCGCGTCGCCCGCGAGCTTGGGCAGGAAGTCGGGACTCCAGCCCTGAATGGGGTGCGGCTTCCAGGCCGGGTGCCGCGCCGACGGCGAGCCGTCGGCGTTCCGCTGCTGGGGCGTTCCGCTGCTGACGATCGGCGCGTCCGCCGGCTCGGCCAGCACGATCCGGGTCTCGGGCCGCTCCTTCGCCAGCACCCGCGCGACGCCCTTGAGCGTGCCGCCGGTGCCGAACCCGGTCACCCAGTAGTCCAGCCGGCCGCCCGCGAAGTCGTTCACGATCTCGCGCGCGGTGGTCCGGGAGTGGAAGTCGGCGTTGGCCTCGTTCTCGAACTGCCGGGTGAGGAACCAGCCGTGGGTCTTGGCCAGCTCGACGGCCTTGTTGACCATCCCGGTCCCGCCCGCCGGCGCGGGGGTGATGATCACCTTGGCGCCGAGGAAGCGCATCAGCTTCCGCCGCTCCACGCTGAACGACTCCGCCATGGTGACGACCAGCGGGTACCCCTTCTGGGCGCACACCATGGCGAGGCCGATGCCGGTGTTGCCGCTGGTGGCCTCGATGACCGTCTGGCCCGGCTTGAGGGTCCCGCGACGCTCGGCGTCCTCGATCACGCCGAGGGCGAGCCGGTCCTTGACCGAGCCCAGAGGGTTGAACGCCTCGATCTTGACGTAGAGCTCGATGCCGGCCGGCGCGAGCTTGCCGACCTTGACCACGGGGGTGTTGCCGACGGTTTCCAGAATGTTGGCGAATTTGGCCATAAGGGTCGCACCGGGTGAGGAGGATACAACCTATTGCGCAAATCGGGCCGCGAAAGGGCCACGGGTGGCCGCCTTGCCGGAACCTCCCGGCCGCGGCACCCTTAGATAGTCGTCCGGCGCCCATCCAGCCATGGACCATCCAGCCCGAGTCCACTCTGCCTACCCTGCAGATCTTCCGCTCCCGGCGCGCCGCCTGGGCCGCCGTCGCGGTCGTGATGACCCTGGTGGCGGTGCTGCTGTACGCCAACCTGGCCAGCCCCGACCAGCCGATCGAGCGGCCGGTGCCGCACCTGTATGGAGTCCGCGACCCTCAGTTCCGTCGCACCATGGACCGGCTGATGGGTCCCCAGTTCCTGCCGGGGAACCGGGTCACCGCCCTGCTGAATGGCGACGAGGCCTTCCCCGCGATGCTCGAGGCCATCCGCTCGGCCCGGCGCAGCGTCAACCTGGAGAGCTACATCTTCTGGTCGGGCGAGGTCGCGACGGCGTTCGCGGACGCGCTGGCGGAGCGGGCCCGGGCGGGGATTCCGGTCCACGTGGTGGTGGACTGGCTGGGCTCGAAGAAGATCGACGACGACCTGGTGGAGCGGATGCGCAGCGCGGGTGTGGTGGTGATGATGTATCGCCCGCTCCGGTGGTACACGCTCGACCGGTTCAACAACCGCACCCACCGCAAGCTCCTGGTCGTGGATGGCCGAATAGGGTTCACCGGCGGGATCGGCATCGCCGATCTGTACCGCGGGCACGCCCAGGACCAGGAGCACTGGCGCGACTCGCAGTTCCGGATCGAGGGACCGGCGGTGAGCGAGATGCAGGCGGTCTTTCTCGACAACTGGATCGAGACCGGCAACCCGCTGCTCGACGGGCCGGCGTACTTCCCGGTGCTGGACTCGGTCGGCCCGGAGCTGGCCCAGACGGTGCTGAGCTCGCCCGGGGGCGGGACCGAGGGACTCCACCTCATGTTCCTGCTCGCCATCGCCTCGGCCGAGCGGAGCATCCGCATCGCGAACGCGTATTTCGTGCCCAACACCATCGCGGTAGAGATGCTGGTGGCCGCCCGGCGGCGCGGGGTGAACGTCGAGATCATCGTGCCCGGGCCGGTGAATGACGCGAAGCTGGTGGAGCGGGCCTCGCGGGCCAAGTGGGGCCCGCTGCTCGAGGCTGGGGTGAAGATCTACGAGTACCAGCCGACCATGTACCACACCAAGGTGACGTTGGTGGACGACTACTGGGTGTCGGTCGGCTCCACCAACTTCGACAATCGGTCCTTCCGGCTCAACGACGAGGCGAACCTCAACGTGCTGGATGACGGGTTCGGCCGGGCCCAGGCCGAGGTGTTCGCGCAGGACCGGACCCGCGCCCGGGAGGTCACCCTGGAGGAGTGGCGGCACCGGCCTGTCACTGAGCGCCTGGAGGAGCTGGTCGGGCGGATGATGCGGCACCAGCTCTGACTAGAAGGTTCCCTTCCACTGGAGACACGGGGTCCCCGCCGGTGTGACCATGAACTCGGGGGGACGGATCCCGAAGACCCGCCAGCGGCCGTTCACCACCTTGGCGGTGAAGATCCCCAACATCGCGCCGAAGAAGGTGTCGCTCATCCAGTGCCGGTTGTCGTTGATCCGGCTGAACGCCGTCCCGGCGGCTGCGGTGTAGAGCAGCGCGTCGGCGATCGGATTGTCGATGTCGTCGGCGAGCGAAGTAGCGACCGCGAAGGCGGCGGTCGTGTGCCCCGAGGGCATGGCACCGCGGGTTTCCACCCCGGCGGAGTCCTTGAGCGAGGTGAACGGGTGGAAGACGAAGGCCCCGACATCCTCGTTGGGACGGGAGCGGCCCACCACGCGCTTGATCACCGACATCTCCAGGGCGGAGAGCGCCACCGAGGCCACCAGCCGGGTGCCGGAGCGGCGGATCGCCGGATTGCCGGTCACCGCACCCACCGTCAGCACTCCGAGACTCACCCCGGCGTAGTAGGGGGCCTCGCCCTCCTGCCGGAAGATCTCGGCGATCTCGTCGCTCTCCTCGTTCCGGTGGCGCTGCGCGTAGCGCTGGGTCGGCTCGTCGAGGGTCGAGAGCAGGACCGTGGCCCCGAGGACGGCTCCCACTTCGTACCACTTGACGACATGGGCCTCGGCGAGGATCCGCCGCGCCGCCGCACCGGTATCGGCGGGGCAGGGAACCGAATCCCGCTGTTGCGCGAGCAGCGGCTGACCGAGCACCGCGCCACCCAGCGCGACGCCTGCTCCGAGCCCGCGCAGGCCGGCCGCGAAGGTCCGTGAAAAGGACGCAGGGGGAGAGGGAGATTGGATGAGGGTCGTCACGTGGTTTGCGCGTCGTCGCTCGCTGTCGCAGTTGGTGAAGCTGTTCAGCGCGAATCTAAGGATGCACCCTTACCAAACCGTGACGCGACCCACGCCGGAGTTAGACTGGGGATCACTGTGTGGCGCAGGGACGCTAGGGCGCAAGGACGCAGGGGGGCCGGATGGACGAGACACGTCATCACTCATCATCTACCCTCCCGCCCCTGCGTCCCTGCGTCCCTGCGCCCCTGCGCCCTTGACAACATGTGTTATAACACTCATATTCGTGCATGCCCCCGACGCTCCAGGAAGAGATCCGTCAGCGGAAGCCCTTCGGCTCAGCCGAGGAAGAGGCCATGCTGTCCATCGCCAGGACGGCGGCGGTGCTGGAGCATGCGGCCGGTGAAATGCTCAAGAAGCATGGGCTTACTATCACTCAGTACAACGCGCTCCGCATCCTCCGTGGCGCCGGCGCCGAGGGACTGTGCCGGAACGAGATTCGGGACCGGCTGATTTCGCGGGTGCCCGATGCCACCCGTCTGCTCGACCGGCTGGAGGACACCGGGCTGGTGACCCGGACCCGGGAAGGAGAAGACCGGCGATTCGTGCTGAGCCGGATCACCCCGGCCGGCCTCGAGCTGCTGGCGAGGCTCGATCCCGAGGTCGCGGCGACGAACCGCCGCCTGCTGGGGCACCTGAGCCAAGGCAAGCTGCGCACGCTGATCGACCTCCTGGGGGAGGCCCGGAACCCGGCGTAGGAACTTTCTCAGAGTTAATAGGTGTTATCACACTCGATGTCGTCACATTCTTGGAGGAATTGACCATGACCGACACCCACCTTCCCGGCTCGGACCAGTCGCGCACCAACGCGGCACTGGCCGTCCTGCGGGCCACCCTGGGCGCCATCTTCGTCGCCCACGGCGCTCAGAAGCTGTTCGTCTTCGGACTCGCCGGCGTCACCGGCGCCTTCGGCCAGATGGGGGTTCCGCTCCCCGGCATCAGCGGCCCACTGGTCGCGCTGGTGGAGTTCTTCGGCGGACTCGCGCTCGTCGCCGGTCTCTTCACCCGGCTCACCGCCCTCGCGCTGGCCGCGGACATGCTCGGCGCGATTCTGTTCGTGCACCTGAAGGGCGGGTTCTTCCTTCCGGCGGGCTCCGAGTTCGCGCTCGCCCTGCTCGGCGCCTCGGCGACGCTCGCCGTGGCCGGCGCTGGCGCCTGGTCGCTCGACCGGGTGATCGCCGGGCGGGTGCGCGGTACCAGGGCCACCCGGACGCTGGGCGAGCCTCTGTCGGCCGGGTCGGTCCGGGCTTGAGGCAGCCGTCCACCCGTTCGAGTGTTCATCCCTCCGCGTTTATCTGCGGCTGACAATTTGGCCGCAGATGAACGCCGATGAATGGCAGCGAGCCTCACGGCAGTATGGTGTCTCTCGTGGTAGACTGAAGTGGACGACAGATCGGAGGATGAGATGACTTCCACCACTACGAACGCCGATGCGGGCTACGGCATCGCCCCGCCGGGCTATCGGC
>DATCWW010000264.1:0-12302 GCA_036566145.1 Gemmatimonadales bacterium | reverse complement strand
GTGATGCTGCAGCACGATCCTGGACGAGACGGCCCGAAGCACCACCACCGGGCGGACCCACCAGCCCACCCGTGCCAGGTCGCCAAGCTCGGCCGCGGCCACGGCGCGTCGCTCCGCGGCGAGAGCGGCCAGGGCCGCCGTGGCGCGACGAACTTCCTCTCGGAGCGGACTCAGAGTGTCGGACGCGACCTCTGGCGCAGTCGCAAGACGCGCTCCGGCGCGACGAAATCCGGCGCGCTCCTCGGCGAGGGCGCGCTGTCGGTCCACCTCCTGATGGAGGTCCGCCGGCAGTTGCTTGAGACGGGCTATCACGGGCCTTCCGGGCGTGGGCGATTTCCCTGACGCAAGGAGCGTGGGCGTCGGTGGCGCGAGCTCGAGGCGACCGAAATGAGCCTTTCAAAGTCGTTGAATAGGAGGAACTTGGGTTGGTGCGGCAGCTCGGGGGCATGGTCGCTGTCGCGGTGGTTCCATCCCCGCCCGGCATGGCAGTCTGCCGGAGGTGCGACCCTGCTTGAAGCGCCTCGAACTGGCGGATGAGGTTCCACGGGCGCCCGCTCGGCTGGAACGTTTCGATACGGCCCCTGTATTACCGGGGACCAGCGGGGCCTGGCTTCAGTGAGACCCAACATCGTAACCCGTTGCACGTGTTCTGGTTATGCCGCACGGCACGCCTGGCCGATTCCTTGCCTTCAACCCCCGGCGGAATCAGCGCTTTGACCAACTGAGCAGAGGCGAGGAGAAAGATGAGGCCCGCAATCCTAAAGGTCGTGGGGGTCTACCGGGGACGGACGTACACCGCGCGGTTGACACCCGAAGGCATCTGGGTGGTGACCTGTGACGGACCGGTCTTCGTCTTGCCCGCCGTTTGCGGCGCCCCTGCCGACTCGGTGCGGACCGAGATCGAGCGTCTGTTCCGAATGCTGCCCGAGCGCTCGCGTCCGGCTTGACGCTATTGTCGTCGTCGTCCCGCCGACCGCACGCGCGGGACCGCTGCTCCCGAAAAGGCACACCCGTCGCGAGGCGGGGCCGCAAAGCCAGGAGTCTCTCCGGAGATCGTCCGGCTGCCGAGACCGCGTTCGGCCACCTGGGAGCGACCACCGCCGGCTCGTCCGGCCATACTTTCAGGAGGCTTTCATGTCGGTTCCTTTCGGACGTCACATGCTGCCCTGCCTGCTCGGCGCCGGCCTCGTGGCCGGCTGCAGCGACGCCAGCGGGCCCAGCACCGGCTCACAAGGGACGATCTCGTTCGCGCAGGCCTCGAGCGCCGCGCCGGCCAGCCTGAGCACGGCACCGATCAGCCTGGGCGGGCAGACGCTCACGCTCACCCAGGTGCAGCTGGTGCTGTCGGAAGTGGAGCTCAAGCAGGCGGAGCACAGCGGCACCTGCACCGGTGAGGGCGCGGGCTGCGAGGAGTTCGAGGCAGGTCCCGTGCTGGTGGACCTCCCGCTCGGCGGCGGGGTGATCACGCCGCTCAGCGCGGACGTCGCCGCCGGCAGCTATTCGGAGGCCGAGCTCAAGGTGGACATCCCGAGCGAGGACGACGCCGCGACCACCGCGTTCCTGGCGGCGCACCCTTCGTGGCCGGCGACGGCGAGTGTGCACGTGGTGGGGACGTTCGACGCCGGCGACGGCACGGGCGCGCAGCCGTTCGACGCGTACATCGCGGGCGAGGCCGAACTGGAGCTGGGGTTCACGCCGCCGCTGGTCGTGGACTCGACGGGCGCGTTCAACGTCACCGTGGCGATCGACCCGAATGCATGGTTCGTGTCGGGCAGCGGGCTGATCGATCCCCGGGCGCTCGCGGGCGACCAAGGGCTCCAGGAGAACGTGTTCGCGAACATCGACGCCTCGTTCCACGCGTTCGAGGACCAGAACGAAGACGGGCACGAAGACTGATCTTGGCGGGACGAAACGGCGACGGCCACGGGCTCAACGACCCCGGGCCGTCGTCGTTGTTCGGCGTTCGCTTTGGCGCCCTGGCGCGGCCACGTCGGAGTGCGCTCGTCCACGCCGCTGGATATTGTTGGTGACCACGAGTCGCTCCGATCTGCTACGATAGTCCGATGAGCGTCCGCTTCGCCCCCGGTCCTCTCTCTTATCCCTGACCCTGCTTGACGGCCTCACCCCCGGGAGTAGATTCGGCCAGGTACCGAAGAAACACCGAAACCCGGGCTGGTACGCGTGGTCCACCTTCATCTCCACACCCACTTCTCTTTCGGCATCGGCGTCTCGAGCCCGGAAGTCCTCGCCGCCGCCGCCGCGGAGCGGGGGCACCGGGCGCTCGCCTGCACCGACACCAACGGGGTCTATGGCGCCATCGAGTTCCAGCGCGCCTGCGACGCCGCGGGCATCCGGCCCATCCTCGGCGCGCATCTGGTCACCGATGAGGAGGAGACCGTCGCCCTGGCCACCGACGAGCGGGGCTGGGGCGCGCTCTGCCGGGCGATATCGGGGATTCACTGGAGTGATCAGCATCGGCGGGATGGCGGTACGGCGGCAGGACGGGACGGCGGCAGGGCGGGACGGCCTGCCCTATTGAAGGAGTGGGATGGTGAGCCATTCCGACTTTCCGCTCACCTCGCAACGGATCGCGCCGGCCTGCTTCTCCTTTCCCGCGACACGGCCTTTCTCGAGCGAGTCGTGGTCGAGAGCGGCACCGCCGATCTCTACGCCGAGCTGGTGCCGGGCAAGGAGCGCCACGCCGTGCTCGCCGCCGCCCGTCGGCTCGGCCTCTCCGCGGTCGCCACCAACGCTGTGGTGATGGCGCATCCCGAGGACTGGTCCCGCCACCGGCTCGTCCGGGCGATTCATCTGAATACGACGATTTCGGAGATTGGAGAGGACACGGCGACGCTCGGGCGCAGGGGCGCAGGGACGCAGGGCGACTCACGACGTTCTGCGCCCCTGCGCCCCTGCGCCCTCTCTCCCCGCGACGCCTGGCTCCGCCCCGCCGCCGACCTCACCCGCCACTTCCCCGACTGCCCCGAGGCGGTCGTGGCCACCGAGATGCTGGCCGAGCGCTGCACCTGGCGGATTCCGTGGGGCCGGATCATCCCGCCTCGCGCGGCCGACGTCGGCGATGCGCTCGAGCGGCTCCGCGCCGAAGCCTGCGCCGGCGCGGAGCGGCGCTACGGCACCATCGCGCCGGTCACCCGCGACCGGATCGAGCGCGAGCTCGCCATCATCGGGCAGAAGGGATTCGCCGACTACTTCCTGGTGGTGCAGGACATCGTGCGCCACGGCCCCACGCATTGCGGCCGGGGCTCGGTCGCCAACTCCATCGTGAGCTACTGCCTTGGCATCACCCACGTCGAGCCGCTCGGCGCGGGCCTCCTGTTCGAGCGCTTTCTCAATCCCGAGCGGAAGGATCCGCCCGACATCGATCTCGACTTCCCCTGGGACGAGCGCGACCGGGTGCTGGCCTACGTCTTCCAGCGCTACCCCCGGCCCCAGGCGGCCATGGTGGCGAACCACAACTGCTTCCGCCTCCGCGGCGCGCTGCGCGAGGTGGCCAAGGTCCACGGCCGGCCGGCCGGCGAGATCCGCGAGGTCACCCGGCGAATCCCGATCTTCGAGGATCTCCCCCTCGAGACCACGCTCGTCACCCACCCCAATTTCAAGGCGCTCGACTTGCCGCCCGCCTGGCGCGACTTCGCCCGCCAGGCCGAGCCGCTGGTGGGGATGCCGCGCCACCTCTCGCTGCATCCCGGCGGCGTGGTCATCGTGCCCACGGCGCTCACCGACTACGTGCCGATCGAGCCGGCGGTGAAGGAGCTCGACCCCGCGCTCTGCGACGGTCCGCCGCCGACAGTGCCGGTCATCCAGTTCGAGAAGGACGGCGCCGAGGACGCGGGGCTGGTCAAGATCGACCTGCTCGGGAATCGCTCGCTGGCGGTGATCCGCGACGCCATCATCGCGGTGCGGGAGCACACCGGCCGCCGGATCGACTACACCACCGCCGATGCCGGCGAGGACGAGGGCACGAAGGAGCTGTTCCGCACCGGCCGCACCATGGGGGTCTTCTACACCGAGTCTCCCGCCTCGCGGCAGCTCTGCGCCAAGAGCCGGGCCGACACCTTCGAGCTGCTGGTGCTCAACACCAGCATCATCCGCCCCGCCTCCAACCGCTTCATCCGCACCTACCTCGAGCGGCTGCACGGCGCGCCCTACGAGCCGCTCCATCCGGTGCTGCGCGACACCCTGGCCGACACCTTCGGCATCATGGTGTACCAGGAGGACGTGGTGAACGTCTGCGCCGTCTTCGCCGGGATGCCGCTGGCCACCGCCGACGGGCTCCGCAAATCGCTCTCCAAGAAGCGCCCGGCCAAGGCGCTCGCCGGCTACGCCGAGGAGTTCTTCGCCGGCGCGCTCGCCCTGGGGCGGGAGCCGGAGACGATCCGGCGGGTGTGGGAGATGATCATGTCCTTCGCCGGCTACAGCTTCTGCAAGGGACACTCGGCGTCCTACATCCAGGTGGCCCAGCACTCCTGCTACCTCCGGGCTCGCTACCCCGCCGAGTTCATGGCCGCGGTGCTGGCCAACGGCGGCGGCTTCTATCACCCCTTCGCCTACGTGGCCGAGGCGATGCGGATGGGCCTCACCGTGCTGCCGCCCGATGTCAACGCGAGCGACTTCCGCTGCACCGGCCGGGAGACGGAGCTGCGGATCGGACTGCAGTTCATCAAGGGGCTGAGCGCGGAGGGAGCGGAGCGGATCCTGAACGGGCGCAGGGGCGCAGTGACGCAGGGGCGCGAAGTGGAGAGCGGGACGGCGGGACGGCGGTATGGCGGTACGATGGGTGCCACGAGCGAAGTGCAGCGAAGCGAAAGCATGGCAGCGAACCCACGCACCGACCTACCGCCGTACCGCCGTACCGCCGTGCCCTACCGCTCGCTGTTCGACCTCCAGCACCGCACCGGGATCTCAGCCGACGACCTGCGCGCGCTGATCAAGGTCGGCGCGCTCGATTCCATCGCCGACGGCTGGACCCGGCCGATGATGCTGTGGATGGTGGATACGGCGGCGCAGGAGCGCGGGGGCGCAGGGACACAGGGACGCAGGAATCTCTCGAGCACGGAATCTCATCAGCACGATGACGGACGAGCCGTCCACCCTGCGCCCTCCTGGTTCGACCACCTCCCCCCCGCCGTCCCCGTCCTCCGCGACTACGCCCCCGAGCGCCGTCGCCGCGAGGAGTACGCGGCGCTCGGCTTCGTCACCGACACCCACCCCATGCGCCTGCACGCCGACGCGCTGGCCGGGTTCCGGCTCTGCCGCAGCACCGAGCTGCACCGGCACGTCGGCCGCCACGTGCTCCTCGCGGGGATGCTCACCACCGCGAAGCCGGTGCATACCCTGCAGGATGAGCCGATGGAGTTCGCTACATTTGACGACGGCGATGGGCTGATCGAGACCGTGCTTTTCCCCCAGGTGTACCGTGAGCGCGGTCACGTACTGTTCGACCAGGGGCCCTTCATCTTCCGAGGCAAGGTGGAGGAGGAGTTCGGGGCGGTGACGGTCACCATCACCCATCTCGACCGGCTGGAGCGGGCCGCGGCGCGGCGCCCGGCGCCGAGCCCGCCCCGGTGAGGATCAGGTGCTGCCGAAGACCATGTCCCCTTTGCCCGCGAAGCGGACGATGCGGACACCGAAGGGAGTATTCAGGTGGGCGCGTCCCGTCACCGAAAAATGCCGCGTGCCATGCCCCAGCACCGACAGCCGCTCATGGGTCGCCCCCGGGGCGGGATCGAGCGGGAGGACGATGACCGCCGTGGCGCTCCTGGGCAGGGGGACCGTGCTGTCCCGGGCGAACTCGCCGATCGCCACGTTGTCCAGCTGAAGCGCCAGCTCCAGCCGGGCGCTGCTGAGGTCGTAGTCGTTGGGATTGCGCACCGTGATCGCGACGAGGAGGGGGGCCCGGCCGTTGCCTTCCTGGGTGAGCCGCACCCGCCCCACCTCGAGGTCCGGGTCGGAGTAGACCCAGGCTCCGATCGGCGTGCATCCCGCCACCACGGCGAGCCAGCACCCGACACCCAGGCTGCCGGCCGTGAGCCGTCCCGCGCGGCGGCCGGCGCGCCGCATGGGTGACCACACGGTGCTGAGCATGCTCACACTTTCGCTCTTTCTCGCCTTGGCCGCCAGTGCTTGCGGCTCGCAGTTCGAAAGTGGAACGCCGCCGCCGCCGCCCACCGGCACCGTGCCGGTCAAGCTGCAAGAAGTGGCAAGCGGTCTCGTTTTTCCTCTCTATTTGACCTCGCCCCCCGGCGACCCCCGGCTGTTCGTGGTGGAAAAGGGGGGCGCGATCCGGCTCATCAAGGGCGGCAGCCTGCTCCCAGTGCCCTTTCTGGACATCACCGGCCAGGTGTCCACCGGCAGCGAGCAGGGGCTCCTCGGCCTCGCGTTCGACCCGGCCTACGGAACGACCGGACGCTTCATCGTGCATTACACCGACGTCGCGGGCGACACCCGGGTCTCGGCCTTTCACGTGTCGACCGATCCCGACCGTGCCGACCCGACCTCCGAGTCCGTCATCCTCACCGCGGACCAGCCGTTCGCCAACCACAACGGCGGGCAGATCCTCTTCGGACCCGATGGCTTCTTCTACCTGGGCCTGGGCGACGGCGGCTCCGGCGGTGACCCCAACGGCACCGGCCAGGGCCTGGGGGACCTGCTCGGCTCCATTCTGCGGATCTCGCTGGCCGGCACCTCCGGGTACACGGTCCCGCCCGACAATCCCTTCGTCGGCGGGACCGGCGCGCGGGGCGAAGTCTGGAGCTACGGGCTTCGGAATCCGTGGCGCTTCAGCTTCGACCGCCTCACCGGCGACCTGTACATCGGGGACGTGGGCCAGAGCCGGCTGGAGGAGATCGATGTGGCGCCCGCGGCCGACGGCGCCGGTCGCGGGGTCAACTACGGCTGGAACCTGATGGAGGGAACCAGCTGCTACGCGTCGGCCTCGTGCGATACCACCGGCCTCGCCCTGCCGGTGGTCGAATACGACCACGGCCAGGGGTGCTCCGTCACCGGTGGGTACGTCTATCGCGGCACGGCCATCCCCGCGCTGCAGGGGCAGTACTTCTACGCCGACTACTGCTCGGGCTTCGTGCGCAGCCTCCGGTACGCCGGCGGCGGCGTCACCGATCAGGCGGACTGGCCCACCCTCCGCCCCGGCGGCGCGGTGCCGAGCTTCGGGGAGGATGCGGCCGGCGAGCTCTACGTGTTGAGCGCCGACGGCCGGGTCCTCAAGATCGTCCCCGGATGACCCCGGAGGAGCTCGGGCGCCTGGCTGCGCGGATCCCGCCGCTGGTGCGCTTCGGGGCCTCGTCCTGGAACTATCCCGGCTGGCGCGGACTGGTCTACCACCGCGACTATCTGGGCAAGGGTGCCTCGACCCGGATGCTGGAGGAGTACGCGGCGTTTCCCCTCTTCCGCACCGTCGGCATCGACTCCAGCTTCTACGCGCCGCCCACCGAGGAGGTCCTGCGGGGCTACGCCGAGCGGTTGCCGCCCGGGTTCCCCTGCGTGAGCAAGGTGTGGAATCAGGTGACGGTCCAGACCTTCGCGAAGCCGCTGGACAAGGCGCGCGCGGGGCAGATCAATCCCGACTTTCTCAACCCCGACGTCTTTCTCGAGGCCGTCTACGAGCCCTACCAGCGCTGGTTCGCCGATCATGCGGGGCCATTCGTCTTCGAGTTCCAGGCCATCGGCCGCCAGAGCGGCGTGGGCCCCGATGACTTCGCCGGCCGGCTCGACGAGTTCTTCACCGCGCTGCCGCGCGAAGGACAGTACGCCGTGGAGGTGCGGAACGAGGAGTTTCTCACCCCCATGTACTTCGCCGTGCTGCGGGAGCACGGGGTGGCGCACGTGTTCAGCTCCTGGACTCGGATGCCCGCCCTGGGCGACCAGCTGGACCTTCCGGGCTCGGTGTCCGGCCACTTCATGGTGGCCCGGGCGCTGCTCCGGCCGGGCCGGAGCTACGACGAAGCCGTGGATGCGTTCGCGCCCTACGACCGGATCCAGGATCCCAACCCCGAGCTGCGCCGCGATCTGGCGCGCCTGGTCGAGACCGCCGTGCGCACCCGGATTCCGGCCTATCTCCTCGTGAACAACCGGGCCGAAGGGAGCGCGCCGCTCACCATCGCCGAGGTCGCCCGCCTGCTCCCGGAGCCCGACCGGTGATCGAGCGCCACGGGCTGATCCCCTTCGCGATCCTCTCGGTCATCGCGGCGCTGGTCACCATCGGGCTCAAAGCCACGGCGTACGCGGTCACCGGCTCCGTCGGCCTGCTCTCCGATGCCCTCGAGTCGCTGGTCAACCTCGCCGCCGCGCTGGTGGCCCTCTTTGCCCTGTCGGTCGCGGCCCGGCCGGCGGACGAAGAACACACCTACGGGCACAGCAAGGCCGAGTACTTCTCCAGCGCGTTCGAGGGTGGCCTCATCCTGCTCGCGGCGGCCACCATCGCCGCCACGGCCGGGCGGCGCCTGCTCGACCCCCAGCCCATCGAGGAGCCCGGGCTGGGGCTCGCCATCACCGGCGTGGCCGCGCTGATCAACCTCGGCGTCGCCCGCGTGCTCCTGGCCGCGGGCCGGCGCCATGAGTCCATCACCCTCGAGGCCGACGGCCATCACCTCATGGCCGACGTCTGGACCTCGCTCGGCGTCATCGTGGGGGTTGCCGCGGCGGTGCTGAGCGGCTGGCACCGGCTCGACGCCATCGTCGGCATCGCGGTGGCGCTGCAGGTCCTCCGCTCCGGGTACAAGCTGGTCCGCCGCTCTCTCCTGGGGCTGCTCGACACGTCGCTGCCCCAGAGCACGCTCGACACCATCACCGGCATCCTCGATCGTCACGCCTCGGACGGCGTGCGCTATCACGCGCTCCGCACCCGGCAGGCAGGGGCGATGCGCTTCATCTCGTTCCACATCCTGGTGCCGGGGCGATGGACGGTCCAGCGAGGGCACGACCTGCTGGAGCAGATCGAGGAGCGGATCCGGCATGCGGTGCCGAACAGTGTCGTGGACACCCACCTCGAGCCGATCGAGGATCCGGTCTCCTGGGAAGACACCCGGCTCGAGCGCCCCAGCAACGGCGGAGCCGCCGAGCCGAGCTGAGACGGTGGCGCGCCTACTCCAGCCGCACCTCCACCTCCCACGTCCGTTCTTCGCCGGGTGCCAGCGTCTGGGCCAGTCCCCATTCCTCGACCGCGTCCGCCAGGCGGTCGGGGGCGCCGATGCAGGGCTCCAGACCCAGGTTGTAGTACGGCATGCGGCCGGGTGGCGCCCATCCCTGGCAGTTGATCCAGATCCCAACCTGCGGCACCTCCGCCGGTCGGACCTCCAGGGTGAGCCGCTCGCCCTGGCGCGGGTCGGTCAGCGTCATTCGCCCTGACGGCCCGACGTCGCCGAAGCACTTGACCGCCCAGCCGCCGCTCGCCGGAAAGCGGAATCGGTCGGCTTCTCCGCCGAGGCCTGCGGGCCAGCTCACGATGTCGTTCCGCGCCAGGTCGGTCCGCCCGTGCACGTGGTCCACCCGCACCTGATGCACTGTCGGAAGCTCGAGCACGCTGCCCGCCTGGACGTTGAGCAGCGGGTGCGCCGACCAGAGCCAGCGGAACGGCGCCTCACCCAGGTGGCGGAGCCGATAGCGAAGCCGGAGCACCGGCTCGTCCCGCGCGACGGTGGCGTCCCGCTGCAGCTCGTACGGCATGAGGCGCCCGGTCGCCGACCCGGAGAGCGTCGTGCCTCCGGCATGCTCGGAGACCGAGCTCTGCCAGGCCGCGGACCAGAGCTCGCCGTGATCCGGCAGCGGCGGCGTGCCGGCCGGAGCACCGGGCAGCGGCGAGGGCGCTACCGTGGGGAAGCACTCGTGCCATCCGCCGAAGTCGGCGGTCTCGATGTAGGAGCGATCGGGGTCGGGCGCGCTCAGGGGGATCTGATCGTTACGCCAGAGCCATTCGCGCCCCCTCGGGCGGCGGAGATTGGCGATCCGCAATCCGAGCGAGGGAACCACCACCGCTTCCATCTCCGACTCCCGCAGCGAGATCGCGGGGAGACCGGCGACGGTGGTCTGCCGAAAGCTCAGGGCTCGAGCCTCGCGTAGGCCCGCACCGGCCAGGTGCCGAACCCGGCGACCTTGGCCGGCACGGCCGAAAAGCGGAAGCCGCGGTCGGGAACGCCGCCGAGGCCGGTGAGGTGCTCGGCGATGGGGATTCCCGCCGCGAGCAGGATCGAGTGGACCGGGCGGGCGGTGTCGTCCAGGTTGTCGATGTTGAGTGAGTCGATCCCGACCAGCACCGCGCCCTCCCGGCGAAGGTGCTCCGCCGCATCGGCGGTGAGGAAGGGGTTGTCCGACAGGTACCGTTGGGTGCCCCAGTGCACGTCCCACCCCGTATGCACCAGCACCGCACGTCCGCCCACGTCTACTCCACTGAGCGCAGCGGCGTCCACCGCGCGACTTCCACCCGGTGCCCGCACCACCACCGCGTCGAGGTCCGCCAGCGCGTCCAGCGAGAGCGCCGACAGATCGGCGCCCTCGGCGTAGCGGTGGAACGGCGCATCGACGTAGGTGCCCGTGTTGGCCACCATCTCGATCTTGCCGATCTGAAACTCGACCCCGGGCGCGTACCGGCCGCGCGACGCCTCCCGGCTCAGGTAGTCGCAGATGACCGGCCCCGGCAGACCGGGGTAGGTGGTCATCCCATGGGTGATGGTATGGGAGAGATCGACCAGCCGAGCGGTCACGAGGCCAGGTCCGGCTCGACGCCGGCCGTCTCGCAGATGCGGACGATCGTCTCGCCGATCTTGTTGTTCGGGGTGGAGGCGCCCGCGGTCATCCCGATCACCCGGGCCGTGCCGAGCCAGTCGGTGGCGACCGCCTCCTGCTTGGTCCCGATCGGCTGGTGGCGCAGCGTTCGCGCGGCAGGGTCCACCGCGTCGGCGTCCTCGATGTGGTATACCGCCACCCCTCGGCTCCGCACCAGCGCGGCGAGGTGGCAGGTGTTGCTCGAGTTGTACCCGCCCACCACGATCATGAGATCGAGCGGCCGGTCCAGCAGCGCCACCACCGCGTCCTGCCGCTCCTGGGTGGCGGAGCAGATGGTGTCGAACGACCGGTAGTGCTCGGCCAGCGCCGCCGCGCCGTAGCGGCGGGCCATGCTGGCGCCGATCTCCCGGGCGATCGCCAGCGATTCCCCGGAGAGCATCGTGGTCTGGTTGGCGATCCCCACCCGGACCAGGTCGCGCTCGAAATCGAACCCCGGGGACACCGAGCGGGCGAACCGCGCCGCCAGTGCCGTGGTGTCACCGCCCTGCTCGATGAAATCGCAGACGGCGCGGGCCTCGTCGTGGTTCAGCACGACCAGGTACCGCCCTCCCGGGTGCCGTGTCACCTGGCTGGCGGTCGCCTTGGTCTCTTCGTGGTAGTGCTTGCCGTGGATGATGGCCGTGAAGCCGTCGCGGGCGTAACTCTCCACCCGCTTCCACACGTTGAGCACCGAGCCGCAGGTGGTGTCCACCAGCACGCAGCCCACGGTCCGGAGCCGCTCGAAATCCCCCACCGTCACACCGAAGGCCGGCAGGATGACCACGTCCTCCGGCTGGATCGGGGCGAAGTCGAACTGGCCGTCGTCGCCCCGGGTGAGGAACCGCACGCCCATGTCGCTCAGCTTCTGATTGACGTGGGGGTTGTGGATGATCTCGCCGACCAGGTAGAGGCGCCGGTCGGGAAACTTGTGCCGCGTCTCGTAGGCGTAATCCACCGCCCGCTCCACCCCGTAGCAGAAGCCGAACTCCCGGGCGAGCCGGAAGGTGAGCGGGCCTGCGGTGAGCTCGTACTGATTGGCCCGAAGCCGCTCGACTACCGCGCTGTGGTAGTCCGCGGTGAGCCGGCCCTCGATCTCGGCCTTGAGGCCGAATCCCCGACGGAAATAGGTGCTTTCCATGGCCTCAATGTACACCTGTGTCGGGGGGGGGACGCGCCGGTACCGCCGTGTCGGCGGGGGGACGCGCCGGGCGCACCACGCAGCCCCGACTCGCCGGCTGCACCCGCACGTCGTGGAACGCGCCCCCCGCCCGGAGTCGGGAGCCGTCGGTTGCCGACTTGAGTGAGGCGCTGAAGCGGCCCGACACCCGTCCACCCGTCGCCTCGCGAACCAGCACGCGGCCGCTGTCGCCCTGGTAGCCCTTGACCGAGGTCTCGCCGAAGTAGCGGAGCGCCACCGCGGCCGCGGGGGGAACCGAGTCCGCCTTCGCCGGAGGCATGACGGGATAGCTGTCGGCGCGGATCGTGTCCGTGGGATAGAGTGCGAT
>DATCWW010000262.1:0-2146 GCA_036566145.1 Gemmatimonadales bacterium | reverse complement strand
CGCGGCTCCCGCTCGCGTTCACCATGCTGACGCTGGGGGTGATCTCGCTGCTCGCGGTGATCCTGGGGACGGTGGGTCAGTACGGGGTCCTTTCCTATATAGTGGCGGAGCGCACCCGGGAGATCGGAGTCAGGATGGCGCTGGGCGCGCAGGCGAGGCGGGTCCAGGCGATGGTAGTGGGACAGGGCGCACGGGTGCTGGCGGTCGGGGTGGCGCTCGGACTCCTGGCCGCGGCGGCCTCCACCCGCGCGCTCCAGAGATTGCTGTTCGGGATCGGCGCGCTGGACCCGCTCACTTTCGTCGGTGTCGCCGGGGCAATGGTGCTGGTCGGGCTGCTCGCGGCCTGGGTGCCGGCACGGCGGGCATCGCGAGTGGATCCGGTGGAGGCGATTCGGGGGGAGTAGCGGAGGGGCTGCCGCGTCTTGCGGGTTCCGACTCCCGGACCTACAGTGGGCTTCCTGGGTTCGAGATCCACTCCCCCCGGAGACATCCCATGGCACATCTGCGCTTCGCCCTCACGACCGGCTTCGCGGCCGGTTTGCTGTTCGGTTGTTCGGATCCCTCCTCCCCCAATGCCGGCTCCCCCTCCCTCGCCACGACGCTGAGCGCTCCCACACTGACCGTGCAGCACAGCGGGACGACCCAGCGGCTCCAGGCCGTGAGCGCGGTCAACCGGAACGTCGTGTGGGCCAGCGGGACCGGAGGGACCTATGCCATCACCCGGGACGGCGGCGCCACCTGGCATGCGGCGGTCGTCCCGGGCGCGGCAGCGCTCGAGTTCCGGGATGTCGAGGGGATATCCGGACAGGAGGCGTACCTCCTGGCGGCCGGCGTCGGCACGGACTCGCGGATCTATCATACCGAGGACGGCGGGCGGCACTGGCTGGAGCAGTTCAGGAACCGGGACCCGAACGGCTTCTACGACTGCTTCGCGTTCTGGACGCCCAACAAGGGGCTGGTCATGGCGGACGCGATCAACGGCCGGTTCCCGGTCCGGCGGACGCTCGACGGGCGCTTCTGGGTCGACATCGGCGACCACCTGCCGGCGGGTTTGCCGGGTGAGGCGGCCTTCGCCGCGAGCGGCACCTGTGTCGCGACCCAGGGGCAGTTCAATGCCTGGATCACCACCGGGGCCGCGGTGCGCGCCCGCGTCTTCAGGACCAAGGACCGGGGGAAGACGTGGCAGGCCGCAGGCGTGCCGATCGCTCATGGCACCGGCGGCTCGGGGGCCTTCTCGGTGGCCTTCCGCGACACGCTGCACGGGGTGGTCGGCGGGGGAGACTTCGAGCGCGCCCAGCGGGTGAACAACTTCGCCGTGTCCAAGGATGGCGGAAAGACCTGGGAGCGCCGGACCAACGCGCCGATCAAGGGCGCGATCTTCGGGCTGACCTACGCCGCCAAGCACGACGCCGCGCCCAACTTCAAGCGGGTGGTGGCCACCGGCCCGGACGGCGCCGCCTGGTCGGACGACGAGGGGCAGACGTGGACCCGGATCGCCGGGGCGCACGACTTCTGGGCGGTGACATTCGCGAACACCGAAGTCGGGTGGCTCGTGGGCGTAGACGGGGCGATCTCGAAGATCACATTCTAAAGACACGACAACTTCAAGGAGACCCCATGCGCGGGCTCGTCTGGGCAGGCGTGGTGCTCATCGTCCTCTGGGTCGTGCTGTGGCTCGTGCTCAAGATCGCGAGCGTGCTGATCCACCTGCTCGTCGTCGCCGGCATCATCCTGCTCATCTGGGGTCTCGTCAAGCGAGGGGCCAGAGCGATCAGAAGCTGAGCGTGAACACCATAGTCGTCGGCCTGGGCGCGATGGGGAGCGCCACGGCGTACCAGCTCGCCCGGCGGGGAGCGTCGGTCGTCGGGTTCGACCGGTTTGCCCCGCCGCATACCCATGGCTCGACCCATGGCGAGACGCGGGTCACGCGGCAGGCGATCGGCGAAGGTGAGGAGTACTCGCCCTTCGCCCTCCGGTCACACGAGATCTGGCGGGAGATCGAGCAGGCCACCGAGTCCGACCTGCTCACCCTGACCGGCGGGCTCATCATCTCGAGCGGCGGGCGCGGCGCCGCGCTTCACGTCTCCGACTTCCTGGGGACGACGATCGCCGCGGCGCGGCGCTACGGGATTCCGCACGAGGTGCT
>DATCWW010000261.1:0-11415 GCA_036566145.1 Gemmatimonadales bacterium | reverse complement strand
GGCTGGCCCAGGCGGGCGCCCGGCCGCAGCGGCCGCTCTGGGCCTCGACCAGCACCAAGGATCCGCGCTACCCCGACACGTTCTACGTCGAGGCGCTGGTCGCGCCGCGGACGGTGAACACGCTCCCGCCCGAGACGTTCGCGGCGTACCGCGACCACGGGAACCCGGTGGTTCGGATGCAGGAGGGCATGGCCGTGGCGCCGGAGCGGCTCAAGGCGCTGGCGGCCGCGGGCATCGACCTGGCCGCCGTCACCCGCGAGCTGGAGGACGACGGCGTGGCCAAGTTCGGCGCCTCCTACACCGGCGTGCTGGGCACCATCGAGACCAAGGCGGGCGCGCTGGCCGTGGCCCAGGGGCGCTGAAGATGTTCGACCGGGTGCGCCGCCTCTCGCTCACCTGGTGGATCTTCATCGGGATGGCCTGCGGCATCGCCCTGGGCGAGTTCGCGCCCGGGTTCGCCGCGCAGCTCAAGCCGCTGAGCACCGTCTTCCTGCGGATGATCAAGTCGGTGGTGACGCCGATCATCTTCGGGACGCTGGTCATCGGGATTGCGGGCCACGGCGACGACCTCAAGCGGATCGGGCGGCTGGCGGCCAAGTCGTTGGGCTACTTCTGGCTCATGACCGCGGTGGCGCTGGTGATCGGGCTGACCGCGGTGCACATCACCCAGCCCGGCGTCGGCGTGATCCTCCCGCCGCCGGACCCCAACGCGCCGATCCCCAAGGCCGCTCCGACCACGTTCGGCGGGTTCCTCGAGCACATCGTCCCTACCAGCTTCTTCCAGGCCGCCGCCGAGAACGAAGTGCTCCAGGTGGTCTTCTGGGCCACGCTGTTCGGCATCGCGCTCAGCCAGGTGCGGGGGAAGCCGCGGGAGACGATGCTGGAGTTCTGCGAGGGGCTCACCCAGGTGATGTTTCGCTTCGTGGGCATCGTCATGAAATACGCGCCGATCGGCATCGGCGCGGCGATGGCGGTGACGGTGAGCCACAGCGGGATCTCGGTGCTCCAGAACCTCGGGCTCCTGGTCGCCACGCTGTACGGCGCGCTCATCGTGTTCGCCCTGGTGGCGCTGATCCCGATGGCGCTCATCGCCCGGATTCCGCTCCGAAAGTTCGCCCGGGCGGTCAAGGATCCCGCCATCATCGCCTTCACGACGACCAGCTCGGATGCCGCGCTCCCGCTCGCGATGGAGCGCATGATCGAGTTCGGCGTGCCCCGGCAGATCGTCGCCTTCGTGATGCCGACAGGCTACTCCTTCAACCTCGACGGCTCCACGCTCTACCTCGGCGTGGCCTCGCTGTTCGTGGCCCAGGCCGCCGGGGTCGAGCTCACGCTGGCCACCCAGCTGCAGATGATGCTCACCCTGCTCATCACCAGCAAAGGGATCGCGGCGGTGCCGCGGGCCTCGCTGGTGGTGCTCTCCGCGACGCTCACCGCGTTCGGACTGCCGCTCGAGGGGATCGCCGTGATCCTCGGCGTGGACGAGCTGATGGACATGGCGCGGACGACGGTGAACCTGGTGGGCAACTGCCTCGCCACGGCCGTCATGGGGCGGTGGGAAGGGGAGCTGGGCCCGGAGATGGCGCCGGGGACGCTGGCCGGACGACCGGAGCCGATCGCGCTGGAGCGTACCGGCACCTGACCGCGCGGGCCGGCGTCCGGCCCGCCTTCTTCTCCACCGCCGAGGACCCGATGATCGGCCGATGTCTCGGAGCGGGCTTCCTGCTCCTGCTTTCCGCGGCTCCGCTCGCCGCGCAGAAACCCACGACCCCCGCCGCGCCCGCCGCCCTGCGCTCCGCGCCGCTCACCAACCTGCGCTACGACGTGACCTTCGACTCGGCCAGCGCGGCCCGCCGCACCATCAAGGTGGGGTTCGCGGCGGACGTGGGCGGAACCGGGCCCGTGCTGCTCTCGCTCCCGGCCTGGACGCCGGGAGCGTACGAGATCACCAACTTCGCCCGCTGGGTCTCCAACTTCACCCCGACCGCGGGCGGTAAGCCGCTGAGCTGGGACAAGCTGGACTACGACACCTGGCGGATTCAGCCCGCGGGCGCCAAGGAGCTCACGGTCACCTTCGACTATCTGGCCGACACGCTCGACAACGCGATGGCGTGGGCCAAGCCGGATTTCGCCTTCTTCAACGGCACCAACCTGTTCCTCTATCCCGAGGGCCGGGGGTTCGATTTCCCGGCGACCGTCCGGATCCATGCCCAGTCCGGCTGGCAGGTGGTGACCGGGATGGCGGCCGGCCCGGAGGCCGGGAGCTATCGCGACACCAACTATCACGACTTGGTGGACCGTCCGTTCCTGGTCGGCCGTTTCGAGCTCGACAGCACGGAGGTGGCCGGCCACTGGACCCGTCTCGTGAGCTATCCGACCAACGCCCTGACCGGGCCCGCGCGCGCCCTGCTCTGGGACCAGCTGGGGAAGATGATTCCCGCGATGGCCGCCGTGTACCAGGAAACGCCGTGGCGCGACTACTCGGTCTTCACCGTCTTCACCTCCGAGCAGGGCGGCGGCAGCGCGCTCGAGCACGCCAATTCCCACCTGGGCATCTACAACCCCCAGTTCGTCGGGACGCCGCTGCTCGCCAGCATCACGGCGCACGAGATCTTCCATGCCTGGAACGTCAAGCGGCTGCGTCCCGCCGACATGTGGCCGTACCACTATGACCGCCCCCAGGAAACCACCTGGCTCTGGGTGAGCGAGGGCATCACCGACTACTACGCCGACCTCGCGATGGTGCGGGGCGGCGTGGTCGATTCGACGGTGTTCCTCAATCTCACCCAGGGCAAGATGACCGAGGTGGCGGAGGCGCCGCCCACCGCGCTCGAAGACGCCTCGCTCTCCACCTGGATCGGCCCCACCGACGGCACCCGGTACCTGTACTACCCGAAGGGATCGCTCGCCGGACTGATGCTCGACATCCTGATCCGGGACGGCAGCGATAACAAGTACTCGCTCGACGACGTGATGCAGGAGCTCTACCGCGCCGACTACAAGAAGGGCCGAGGCTTCACCCCCTCGGACTGGTGGCGCACCGTCAGTCGGCTCGCGGGGGGGCGCTCGTTCACCGACTTCGAGGCCAAGTACGTAAACGGCCGCGAGCCATTCCCCTGGAGCGACATCCTGCCGCTGGCCGGCCTCAGGCTGGTCACCGACACCGTGCGGGCACCGCAGGTAGGGATCGGCATGACCCAGGACACCGCCGGGAGCGTCGTCATCACCCAGGTGCAGCCGGGCGGCGTGGCGGCACAGGCCGGCGTCAGGCAGGGCGACCGGCTGATCTCCCTGGGCGACGTGGCGATCAACGACTCGACGTTCAACGATGCTTTCCGGCGCAGCTTCGGACGGAGCGAAGGGGACACCCTGCGGATCAAGGTGCTGCGGGGGAGGGATACCCTGACGCTCAACGGCAGGATCCGCCTGGTGGATCACACCGAGGAGCATCTCGAGTCCGACGCCAATGCGTCGCCCAAGGCCGCCCGCATCCGGGCCGGCCTGTTCCGCGGTCGGGGAGGCTGAGACTACAGTCGGCGGAAGAGGCCCGGCAGATCGTCGGCGCCGATCGGCCGGGCATCCGCGGAAATGCCTGCCGCGCCGGCCGCCCGGCCGAGGACCTCGGAGGCCGGAACGCCGGCGGCGCGAAGCTCGCGAATCCCGGTGTCGCCCGCGGCCTTGCTCAGCTTGGCTCCGTCAGGCCGGTGCAGCAGCGGATGATGCAGATACACCGGCGGATCGTCCCTGCCGAGGATGCGGCCCAGGGCGATCTGCCGGCCGGTCGAGCTCAGCAGGTCGGCGCCGCGCACGACAAGATCCACACCCTGCCGCAGATCATCCACCACCACCGCGAACTGATAGGTCCAGTTGCCGTGGCGATCCCGGAGGAGCAGGTCCCCGCACTGGAGCGAGGGGGTCTGCTCCTGCTCGCCGAGCAGCGGGTCCGTGAAGCGCTCGACCGTTTCCTCGAGCCGGAGCCGCTGGCCTCGACCCGCGCCGGGTGACAACCCGCGGTCGCGGCAGCGGCCGGGGTAGCGCGTCTCCAGGTGCGGCACGTCTCCGGCCTCGCGCGCGATGTCCCGGCGGGAGCAGTCGCAGGTGTAGACCAGGCCGCGTTGCTCCAGCGCGGCGAGCGTATCGAGGTACATCGTGGCCGCGTCCCGCTGGCGGGTCGGGCCCAGGTCGGGTACCAGTCCCAGCCAGGCGAGGTCCTCGAGCAGCGCCTCCTCGTATTCCGGCCGGCATCGGCCGCGGTCGTGATCCTCGATCCGGAGCAGCACCCGGCCATCGAGCGCGCGCGCGAGTCCCCACACCCAGGCGGCATTCACGACGTGGCCAAGATGGAGGTAGCCCGTGGGACTGGGCGCGAAGCGGGTGAGGGGAGCGCGAGGGAGTCGGGCCTCGAGGGCGCCGAGCGCGACCGGCGGCATGCCGAAAGATCGCGGCGTCGGCGCTCTTGCGCGATGCCGATGGTCGGCGTACATCATCCCTTCACGCCCAGCGCGGAGTGAGCGATGCCGGCACCAGCCGATCGGTCGCCGTTCGAATTGGTGGAGGAGGGCTCCGGCCGCTACGGCTCGTACCGAGGCAGGGACCGCCGCCGCATTCACCCGCGCGTGACCGTCAGCGACCGGCTGACGGATGCGCGCCGCGGCGCCTGGACGGCCGCCGCGGTGCGTGTGGTGCTCGTGCTCGTGACCTGGTCGCTCACCGCCGCACCGGCGCTCCAGGCGAGCCATCCAATGGCGGCGCTGCTCTGTCCGCTGGGCTATCTCGTGCTCGAAGGCGGCGGGCTCGCCCTGGTGCTCGGCTACCTCACGGCGCTCGCGCGCGCCGCATCGAAGTAGTCCGCCGGCCGGTTCGGCTCACCCATCCTCCACCCGAGTCAGCATTCCGCTCCAAGACGAGTCCCGGGGGTGCCCGCCCCGGAACTCGAAGTGCTCATCCAGCAGAATCCTGCGGGTAAATTCCCAGGTGGGACGGCCCTGCAGACGGTGCCGAAGGACGTGCGGCACCAGCTCGGCGGCCACATGCCAGACCCCAGGCTCGACCCCAGGGTAGAGGTCGCTCCACTCTGGTCGTAACCGAGCCTCTCGTCTTGGCATCGCTACCGCCCGTCGGGTTGAAACCAGCCCCGAACCTGGCTGGTCGTGGTCGCAGGGACACGATCCACCCCCCGGGGCTCACGGGGCTAGGTCGCAGGTCACACAGAGGCAGCGGGATGAGCGTCCGAACCGTCGTCATCAAGAGCCTGAGCGAGCTGATCGCGCAGGTCACCCCATCCGACCCCGACCCGGCGACCGGCCGGCGGCGGAGCAAGGTGGTGTACCGCGGCGCCGCGGATGCCGCCTGGCCGCTGTACACCAGCCTGGACACGCTGGGCGGCGTCGATCCGCCCCACTCGAAGGCCGACCTGGAGGAGCACATCCTCCGGAACTTCATCCGCTACGCCAGGCCGCACCTGGGCACCACGCCTGTCGACGAATGGGAGATCCTCGTTTCGGCGCAGCATCACGGCGCGCCTACACGGCTCCTGGACTGGACCTACTCGCCGCTCGTCGCCGCGCACTTCGCGACCATCCGCGGCGCGCCGGGCGTGGACCGCGCCGTGTGGCAGCTCAACTGGAAGGCGCTCCACGGCCGCTTCGGCGTGCCCCAGCTGGTGCTCCAGATCGAGGATCTGCGCGAGGTCTTCGGTCCGGAGCATCCCTTCACACCCTGGACGCTGTTCGGTCGCGCGTTCGAGCACCGTCACTTCGCCTGCATGATCGAGCCGCCGTCGCTGGACGCGCGCATCACCGCGCAGTCGGCCACGTTCACCCTCTGCTCGCACAAGCGGGAGTCGTTCGACCGATTCCTCGAGCGCCACGAGCTGGGCGATGCCCTGACCCGCTTCGTGATTCCCGCCGGCGAGGTATCGCGGGTGCGCGACCAGCTCGACCTGGTGAGCGTGGACGAGCGTCGGCTCTTTCCCGATCTGGACGGTGTGGCCGACTATCTCAGGCGCTACTACTCCTGAGGCAGGGCTCCATCAGTGCGCTGGGCGAGGGGGTGGTACGGTGACTGCAAGGGTTTGCACTGCGAGGGGTGTGCCGACGCACCCAGCCTCGCGGCGGGCGCATCGGAGCCGACCTAAGCCTGGCTAGCCGCGGGCGCGGCCGTGCAGCCGGGCGGCAGCCTGCTGATCGTGATCGCCGGCGCGCGTCAGGAGATACTCGAAATCGCCGCGCGGGGCGCTGATGAAGCTGATCCGGACGAAGTCGTCAGCCGTCCACGACGCTACCGTGGCGCGGTCCGAATACTCGACCTCCCAGACCGAACCGTCCTCCAGCGTGACGAACCGGCCACCCAGCTCCACGCCGTGGACGTACTGCCCCACGGGGCGCGGCACGCGATCGCACGGACTGAGGCAGGTGACGGACTCCACCGCCGGCGCCTGGGCCGCGAGCGGCGCGGCACACAGCAGCAGGGGAAGCGTGAGCCAGAGCGAGCGGGACATACAACCTCCTCCACGAAAGGTCTGTTGACTATACGCGCCGCCGGAGTGGTCCGATAGACCCCTCGAACGTGGCGCGGTACCTTGTGGGATGGCCTACCTGCTCGCGCTCGCGTCAGCCCTCCTCTACGGTGCAGCGGATTTCACTGGGGGGCTCGCCACCCGCCGGGCCGCGACCATCCCGGTGGTGATCTCCTCGCAATTCAGCGGCATGGTGCTGCTCGCCCTGCTCCTGCCGATCCTCCCGGGGTCGTCCCCTTCCCGCACCGACCTGCTCTGGGGGGTCGCTGCCGGGCTGACCGGCGGCGGCGGCGTGGCTCTCCTCTACCGAGCCCTGGCGATCGGGCGGATGGCCGTGGTGGCCCCCACGACCGCCGTCTGCGCGGTGGTCATCCCCGTCGTCGCGGCGATGCTCCTGGGCGAGCGGCCGGGCGGGCTGGCGGTGCTCGGGATTGCCGTTGGCATCGGCTCCATCGTGCTGGTGAGCCAGCAGACCGAGACCACGTCCGGGCCGGCCCAGTCCGGCGCTTCGGGCTTGCCCCCCGGCGTCGGCATCGCGCTCGTCTCCGGTGTTCTCATCGGGTTCTTCTTCCTGAGCCTGGCCCAGACCGCGCCTTCGGCCGGCATGTGGCCGATCCTGGCGGCTCGAATCACTTCGGTGACCCTCTTCGCCGCGGCGGCACTGGTCCGCGGCATTCCGCTCGCCCCGGCCCGACCCGCGCTGTGGCTGGCGCTCGCCGGCGGAATGGTGGACATGCTGGCGAACGCCGCGTATCTCCTCGCCGCGCGCGGTGGGCAGCTCAGTCTGGTGGTGACGCTCTCGTCGCTCTACCCGGCGAGCACCGTGCTCCTGGCGCGGGTGCTGTTGGGCGAGCGGCTCAACGCCCGCCAGCTTGGCGGCGTCGGCTGCGCGCTCGCGGCCATCGTGCTGATCGTGATCGGCGGCGGCTGATCAGCTCGCCTCGCGGGGCCGCCGGCCCAGCCAGGCCTCGCGCAGCAGCGCCTGGCGCTCGCTCGGGTGGGGATCGATCTCGAAGTGATCGGGTCGTCCCAGCGAGTCGGAGACCAGCCGGATCCCCAGCTTCTCGTAGTACTCCGCCACCGGCAGGTGCTGCGAGTCCCACACGTAGCGGTCGAAGAAGTCGCGGATCCGCGGGTCGGTCATCGCCACCAGGGTGTCCACGAAGGTGGACTCGGGGAACGCCCGGCGCTTTCCGTACTTGTGGGTCAGCGCCAGGATCAGCTCCCGGAGCCCCTGCCGGCCCCCCGACAGATCGAGCAGCCGGAGGTCGAGCAACCCCGCCGTCACCGCGCCCCGCTGATAGATGTTGGCGTACTGCTTCTGGCCCGAGTCGCTGTAGGAGGTGAGCGCCAGCTCCCGCAGACTGTAGCTGGTGTCGAAGGCGGCGCGATCCACCCGCATCTTGGTGATCACCGTCTGCAGGTACTGCTCCGGCGTCTTGAGCCCGCCCTCGAGCTGCATCTTCTGCGCGGCCCATTCGGTGGTCCCCTCGTACAGCCAGAGGTGCTGGGACGGCACCGGGGTGACGAAGTTGAAGTGCGCGATGATCTCGCTGTGGATGTTGAGCGGCGTCACCACGTGGAAGAACTCGTGGGCCGCGATGTCCGTGACCTGCCGTCCCACCGAGTCGGTGTAGGGCGATTCCGGAAGCACGTACTCGGAGCTGAACGAGTGCTCCCAGGCTCCCGCGCCCTTGTCCTCGAAGTGGTAGAGAAACGTGTACCGGTCTACCGGCAGCTTGCCCAGGAAGTGCCCCGCCGCCTGCAGCATGCCGTTCATGGCGCCGAGCAGCTGGCTCGAGGTGATCTGGCCGGTCTTGGAGTAGGTGTAGATCGCGACCGGAACTCCGGTGACGGTGGTGTGGGCCTCGCTCAGCCGGCCGAGCAGAATCGGCGAATCCACCAGCTCGTCGTAGTTGGCGGCCACGTATTCGCCCGCACGGTCTCGGGCGAGGGAGGTGCCGATTTTCCAGTCGCGGGGGTAGGTGAGCCGGAGATGCACGGGGGTGGCCTGCATCCCGGTGGGATAGCCGATGACCGCATGAGGGTTGATGAGGGCGTGATCGGCCTCGAGCGAGGTGCCGCACATCAGATACACCTGGTGCTCCGTCACCGGCGTGTCCCAGGTCTCCGCCATGCGGTAGCGGATGGTGCGCACCCGCGCGGGATCCGACAGCCGCCACTGGTTGACCGAGACCCGCTCGGTCGGCACCGGCGTCCCGCCGGCGTCGAGCGCTTCGAATTCGCGGACGTAGCGGCCGATGTCCATGACCTGATAGGTTCCCGGCGCGGTCGCGGCGAACTGGTAGATCGCGTTTGCCGTCGTGAGTCCCGAGACCGCGAGCGTCACCCGGAACTGGTCGTCCGCCCTCTGGGTGAGATCCACGCGGTAGGTGAGCACCGGCGGGGCGGCTCGCGCCTCCACCGGCGCCAGGGCGAGGAGGACGAGCAGACTTCGGAGGAACGACATGGCGGCATCCGCGCTGAAGGTGGGCGCCGGACGAGGGCCGGACGCCGGGGGTTTCGGCTCCTCGGGGGAAGGATAGTCGAGGCCCCGGGAAGGGGGCTCTCGACGACTAGAGCGGCACCAGCCCCCGCCGGATGCCCCGACTGACCGCCTCGGCGCGGGTGTGGGCGCCCAGCTTCGCCAGCACCGACGCCACGTGATACTTGGCGGTGTGGGTCGAGATGGCCAGCTCCCGTGCGATGGACTTGTTGCCCAGGCCCTGCGCCATGAGGCGGAGCACGTCCATTTCCCGCGCCGTGAGCCCCGGCGACGACAGAACGGGATCGGCCAGCTCGGCCACCTCGCCGGGGCCCTCGCCGACCACCAGCTCGGCCCGCTCGGGCTCGGCCACCAGCAGAACGTCGGCATCCGCCCGGAGCAGCGCGGCCACTCGGCGCCGGAGCGCCGGGCTGTCGATCGCGAGATGGATCCGGAGGGTCACCCCCGGAGCCCCCGCCGGAGCCCTTCCACCTCGAGGGCGGGCACCGCGAGCGCCAGCCCGCCGACGATCATCGCCGAGACGCCGATCACGCGGCCCTCGGCATCGGCGATGGGGCCACCCGAATTTCCCGGCGACAGGCGGACGGCGGCCTGCACCCAGGCCTGACGCCGGATGGAATCGGGCACGCCCATGCCCGGGGCGATGGGCCCGACGCGATGGAAGACGCCGACGCTCACCGCGTCACGCACGCCCCAGGGATGCCCGATGGCGAAGACCAGCGACCCGGGGCGAACGCGCCCCGCATCGCCGGGCTCGACCGGAGGCAGCCTCGCCAGCCCCGGCGCCGCCACCACGGCGAGGTCGCGCGCCGGGTCACGCCACACGGTCTCGCCTTCGACGAAGCTGCCGTCGGGTAGACGAAGGGTGACGCGGCGCGCGGTGGCCACGTGCGCGTTGGTCACCACCACGCCGCCCGGCCAGACCAGCCCGGCCCCGCCGCTCCCGTCACCCATCCGAAGGTGGACGACGCCGCCCCGCACCCGGTCCGCCGCCTCGGCGGCGAAGGCGGTGATCACCCGGCCCGCCTGGGCCGCTCGCCGACCGTCACATCGGCCCGGGCTCGGGCGCCGCCCCGCACCAGATCGAGCGCGAGGACCCGCCCCACCGCGCCCCCTCCGAGCAGGTCCACCACCTGCTCGGGGGATTCGACCGGCTGCCCGTCGATCGCGGTCACCACATCACCGACCAGCACCCCCGCGCGACCCGCCGGGGCGTCCGGCTCCACCGAGAGCACCACGAGTCCGCCGTCGCGGCCCAGACCGAGCCGCTCCCGGGCGCCGGGGTTGAAGCGTACCGGATGCATCGCGATGCCGAGCCAGCCGCGCGCGATGTATCCCCGCTCGAGCAGCTCCCCGGCGATGCGGTCCACGGTCGCCGCGGTGACGGTCGTGGCGAACGGCCGGCTCAGCCCGCCGGAATTCACCCCGTGAACCCGTCCGTCCACGTCCACCAGGGGTCCGCCGCCGAAGCCGGGGTAGAGCGTTACATCCGACTGGAGCCGGCGGTCGATCTCCCCGCCCTTCCAGCTGCGCCAGGGGCCTCCGGTGGCGCTCACCGCGCCGAAGGCTACCCGCGGGCCGTCGTCGCCCAGCCGCGCGAGGGCGAGCACCAGGTGACCCGGCCGGAGCGTGCTCGGGTCGCCGAGGCGGGCCACCGGCATGCTTCCGGCCGGAATGCGGAGGAGGGCGAGATCGGTGCCGCTGTCGCGCCCGATCAGCGCGGCCTCCACCCGTGCGCCGTCGGGCAGGGTGACGGTGATCCCGTCGAGGCGCTTGACCGTCGCCTCGGTGGTCACCACCACGCCGTCCCGCCAGTGCACGCCGCTCGAGGCGAGCCTGGGTCGCGCGTGCACCGCGACGACCGAACCCGCCGACTGCGCGACCGCATCGGCGAGCTGTTCGGAGAGGGAAGCCAGAGAGCCGGATGGAGCAGACATGGGAGCCGCCTTCGAACGAGTGATAGTGAACCCGTCCGAAGGGTGGGACGTTCCCGAGGGCGGCGCATCCGCCGAACGGCCAGGTCAGCCCGGCGCCGGCTCCTCGGCGGGGGGAACGAAGATCTGCAGCGCGCCCGGCCGGCTGCGGTAGACGAGCGGTGGCCGAAGCTCGGCCACTTCACCGTCGAGGGCCACGCCGACGGCGGAGCGCTTGAGCTCGATGGTGGCCTCGTCGAGCAGGAAGGTGTCGAGCTCCTGGAGCTGCCCGGTCCGGCCCAGCAGGATCTGGAGTCCCAGCCAGACCAGACTTCGGCGGCCGGAGGCGTTCATCACGTAGATCGCGAGCACGCCGCGGTCGAGTGTCTCCCGCGTCCCGGCTCGCAGGCCCTCCATGCGGTACTCGTTGTTGCCCACGAAGACGAACGGCGTGCGCCGCAGCAGCGGCTCGCCGTTCG
>DATCWW010000253.1:0-10772 GCA_036566145.1 Gemmatimonadales bacterium | reverse complement strand
GGCTGGACCCGCTGTTCCTGGCCGGCCACTGGGTCCCGGAGCTGGTCGCGGCGGCGGGCGGAAGCGATCCTGCCGCCACACCCGGGAGCCATTCGACCCGGCGCGAGTGGCGTGAGGTCTCCGGGCTTCGGCCCGACCTGATCCTGGTGATGCTGTGTGGATTCGGGGTAGAGCGCTCCCTGGCCGAGCTCGAGGCGATCGGCCCCGAGGCGCGGGCGGCGCTCGCCACGGCTCCGGTGTGGATCCTGGACGGCAACGCCTACACCTCGCGCCCGGGACCACGGGTGGTCGAGGGGGCCGAACGGATCGCGGCGGCGCTCCGCGGTGAGGAGCTGCCCGGACTGGTCCGCTGGCGCGATGCCGTCTCGCTCCGCGCCTGAAGGCCGGCGGATCGTTCCGGCCGACCGCTCGTCGCTGCCGGTCATCCGCCAGCTGTTCCAGGAGTACGCCGCCGCCTTGCCGATCGACCTGGGGTTTCAGGGCTTCGACCGCGAGCTCGAGGAGCTGCCGGGTGAGTACGCCCCGCCTGCCGGCCGGCTGTTGCTCGGTCTGGATGGCGAGCGTCCGGCGGGGTGCGTGGCGCTTCGGCCGCTGGAGAACGGGGTGTGCGAGATGAAACGTCTCTACGTCCGGCCAGACTGCCGGGGAGCCGGATGGGGCAGGCGCCTGGCCGAGCTGGTGGTGGAGGAGGCCAAGGCCGCCGGATACCGCCGCATGCGGCTCGACACCCTGGCGGGGATGGACGAGGCCCAGGGGCTCTACCGGGCGCTGGGGTTCCGGCCGATCTCCCCGTACCGATACAACCCCACCCCCGGCACCCTCTTCCTGGAGCTGGATCTGGTGGCCGGGCGGGGGTAGACAGCGCGCCCCGCGACGGCGAGCTTTGACCTCCCTCACCGCCCCGATCATGAGACCCGAGTCGCTCGCCTTCCTCAAGTCGCTCCTCGATACCCCTGGTCCGTCCGCGTTCGAGGCCGCCCCGGCGCGGCTCTGGCGCAAGGAGGCCGAACGGTTCGCCGACGAGGTGCGGGGCGACGTGAGCGGCAACTCCTACGCGACGCTCAATCCCCCCGGGCGGCCCCGAGTCATGCTGGCGGGGCACATCGACGAGATCGGCGTGATGGTCACCCATATCGACGAAGACGGCTACGTCAGCTTCGATACCATCGGCGGGTGGGACCACCAGGTGTTCGTGGGGCAGCGGGTGCGGCTCCTCGGCCGGGAGGGGGCGGTGGACGGCGTGGTTGGCAAGAAGGCGATCCACATCATGGACAAGGACGACCGCGAGAAGGTGTCCAAGGTCCAGGACCTCTGGATCGACGTGGGCGCCGCGAGCCGCGACGAGGCCCAGCGGCGGCTTCGCATCGGCGACCCCGGCGTGCTCGCGGCCGGCATCGTCGAGTTTCCCAACGGCCGGCTGGTGAGTCGCTCGATCGATAACCGGATCGGCGCGTACGTCGTGCTGGAAGCGGTCCGGCTGCTCGCCGCCGAGGAAGCCCGTCCGGCGGCCGCGGTGACGGCGGTCGCCACGACCCGCGAGGAGATCGCGGCCACCGGCGGCGGCGCGCGCTCCTCCGCGGCCGCGCTCGAGCCCGACGTCGCGGTCGTGGTGGACGTCACCCATGCCACCGACTACCCCGGGATCGACAAGCGCAAGCACGGCGATTATCGCCTGGGCGGGGGTCCCGTGCTCTCGCGCGGCGCCTCGGTCAGCGAGCCGGTGTTCGAGCTCCTGGCCGCCGCCGCGGAGGCGGAGGGGATCCCCTACGCCATCGAGGCGGCATCGCGCGATACCCACACCGACGCCGAGGCGATCTTCAACGCCCATCGCGGGGTGGCGACGGCGCTGGTGTCGGTTCCCAATCGCTACATGCACAGCCCGAACGAAATGGTCGCGCTCGACGATCTCGACCGGACGGCTCGCCTGCTGGCCGCGTTCGTGCGGCGGCTCGCGGCCGATACCGACTTCGTGCCGCGCTGACGCGGCTACCTTTCCCTCATGCTCCGTTCAGCTCGCCTGCTCCTTCCCATTGCCCTGTCGGCCCTCCTGCCGGCGGGCGCACTGGCCCAGTTCGGCACCTCACCGGCGCGGCCGCCCGCGGCGCCGCCGCCGGCCCCCGTCATCACCGCGTTGGACGACATCCGCTTCCTCAGCGCCGATGCCCTGGCCGGGCGAATGACGGGCTCCGCCGGCGCCGACACGGCCGCCGCCTACCTGGCGCGCCGGTTCCAGGAGGTCGGACTGCAGCCCGCGGCGGGCGGATGGTTCCAGACGTTCACCGTGGCGAAGCAGGCCCCGGTGGCCCAGCACGCTCACGTGGGCGGCCTGATGGGCAAGAACGTGATCGGCCTCTTGCCGGGGCACGACCCCATCCGCCGCAACGAGACCGTCATCGTCGGCGCGCACTACGATCACCTGGGCCTCGGCGGCTTCGGCAGCCTCGATCCGGACAGCACCGGCAAGGTCCACAACGGGGCGGACGACAACGCCTCGGGATCAGCGATGCTGATCCAGATCGCCCAGCACCTGGCCCAGTCTCGGCCGGCGCGCACCGTGCTCTTCATCGCGTTCAGCGGGGAGGAGCTCGGGCTCCTGGGCTCGGCCTACTACGTCAAGCACCCGATCTATCCGCTGACCAGCACGATCGCGATGGTCAACCTCGACATGGTAGGCCGGCTCCGGGACCGCCGACTGATCGTCTACGGCGCGCGCACTGCCAAGGAGTTCCCCGCCCTGCTCGATTCGTTGAACTGGCATTTCGGGTTCGATCTGAAGGCGCGGGGCGACGGCTACGGGCCAAGCGACCAGTCGTCGTTCTACGCCGCTGGGCGGCCGGTGCTGCACGTCTTCACCGACCTGCACGAGGACTACCACCGCACCACCGACGACTGGCAGAAGATCGATACCGCCGGCTTCCGCAAGGTGGCCGACTTCACCACCGGCGTGGTCACGGCCCTGGCCAACCGGCCCTCCCGGCTCACCCCGGTGGACGTGACCCCGCCGCCTCCGCCATCGACCGCGAGCAACAACACCCCCCAGGGCTACGGCGCCTATCTCGGCACCATTCCCGACATGAGCGACAATCCCGGGGGCGTCCGGCTGCTCGGGGTCCGCGCGGGAAGCCCTGCGGAGGTGGCGGGGCTGCGGGGCGACGACATCATCACCCGCATCGGCGACATGGAAATTCCCGACCTGCAGGCGATGACCGACGCGCTGCGGAGCCACCAGCCGGGGGACTCGGTGCAGATCGTGATTCGACGCGGCACCACGAGCACGACGGTGACCGCCCGGCTGGGCACGAGAGGAGGGTGAGGTGGCGACGCTCGACGCGGGACGGGTGATCGCGGCACTCCGAGGCGCCTTCGCGCGCGAGGTCGGCCGCACCGAGCTGCTCCGGCTCGCGGCCGAGCGGATCCGGGCCGCCGGCGCGCCCTACACCTCGGTCTATCTCTACATGCTGCAGGGCGAGGAGCTGGTGCTCGAGGCCTTCGCCGGCCGGGAGACCGATCATACCCGGATCCCCGTGGGCAAGGGCGTGTGCGGCACCGCGGTGGCCACGCGACAGGATCAGAACGTGCCCGACGTCCGCGCCGTGGAGAACTACATCGCCTGCAACACCTGGACCCGCTCCGAGCTGGTGGTGCTCATCCGGCGGGGGAACACGATCCTCGGCCAGATCGACGTGGACAGCGACGAGGCCGATCCCTTCACGCCCGAAGAAGAAGCCGAGGTCCGCAAGGTGGCGGAGGCGCTGGCGGTCCTGCTCTAGGTGAGCGCCGTGGCCACGCGGGAGTCGCACGAGGCCATACGCGGAGCCTCGCTCTTCGTTCGCCGGATCGGCTCGGGGCCTCCGACGGTCGTGCTTCACGGCGGCCCCGGCGCGCACCACGACTACCTCCTCCCCGGCTTCGACGCCCTGGCCGTCGGCCGGGAGCTCATCTACTACGATCAGCGAGGCGGCGGGCGGTCGTCGGTGCCGCGTGACGTCCCGGTCGGGTGGACCGAGCAGGTGGCCGACCTCGAAGCGCTCCGCCAGCGCTGGTCGCTCGACCGCCTCACCCTCGCCGGATATTCCTGGGGTGCCCTCCTCGCGCTGCTCTACGCCCTCGGGCATCCCGAGCGAGTCCAGCGGCTCGCCCTGGTTTCGCCCGCGCCGGCGTGGCGCGCGGCCCGGGAGAGCTACGAGGCTCGCTTCAGTCAGCGCAATCTGGACCCCGCCTTCCAGGACGAGCGCCGGCGTCTTCGGGAGAGCGGGCTCCGCGAGCGCGACCCGGCGGCGTTCCAGCAGCGCATCTTCGAGCTCTCGGTCGCCGCCTACTTCCACGATCCGGTGCGGGCCCGCGACCTGACTCCGTTTCGAGTCACCGGCCGCACCCAGCAGGAAGTGTGGTCCAGCCTGGGCGATTACGATCTCCGCCCCGCGCTCCCCCGCCTCCGCGGGATCCCCGCCATCGTCCTCCACGGCGAGGACGATCCGATCCCGCTTCAGACCGCGCAGGTCACCGCCGACCTGATCGGGGCCCCTCTACACCCCCTGCCGGCCTGCGGGCATGTGCCGTATGTCGAGGCATTCGAAGCATTTGTGCGCCTGCTCGACGGCTTTCTCCCACGCCGGCAGTAGGAGTCCGTGCCCCGGTACCCGTAAACCCTGCGCCCGCTTCCCGCATTACCTTTGTCCCATGGCTCGCCCCACCCCGTACGACCTCTTTCTCGCCCCCATCGCCGACGAGAGCTTCCCCCGTATCCGCGCCAGCCTCGCGGCGGCGGGCGTCGATCCGGCCGACCGGGACGCGTTCCTGATGGATCGCGAGGTGGTGACCTTGATCCGTCAGCTCCGGGGCGACGAAGCACTGGGCGAGGCGATGGATCAGATGGTCGCCCTGGTGCACCAGACCTACCTGACCTGGGACGCTGGGCTCATCCTGGTGCCGATCACCGACGAGGCGACCAAGGCGATGCTGGTGGAGACCCCGCCGGAAACGCCCGGCACGGCCGAAACACCCCGGGCGTACTATGCCCAGCTGCCCGAGCGGCGGGTGTGGGCCAGCGTCGTCGAAGGGGAGCCGCCCGAGCCGCTGGACGGCTGCTTCGTGAGCCGGGTGCCCGACGCCGACCTTCGTGTGCTTGCGATCTTCGGGCTTCGTCCCGACCGCGCGGGGTTCAGCGCGGTGGAGGTGAGCGGAGCCCGGCCCGGAAGGCTGGGCCGCGCCGACGGCAGCGCCCTCTTCGCGCCCACGCTCCCGGGCGGCAAGGCCGCGGGCCTCCACTCCATCACCGGCGAGGAAGAGCTCCTCGAGCTGGGCTGGCGCACCACCGGGATCGCGGCGGCCGCCGTCGGAGCGGCCTGATGGAGACTCTCAAGGACTTCATGGACAAGAAGGCCGTGGCCGAGGTGCTCGACCAGATCGCGGCCTTCCTCGAGCTCAAGGGTGAAAATCCCTTCCGCATCCGCGCCTTCCGCACTGCCGCCCGGGCCATCGGCAGCTTCCCGGGCGATCTCCGCACCGGACTGGAAGACGGCTCTCTCGCCGCCACCAAGGGCGTCGGCCCCGCCACGCTCCAGATCGCCGCGGAGCTCGCGGGCACCGGCCGCGCCAGCCTGCTGGAAGAGCTGCGGGAGCAGATCCCGCCGGGCTTGGTCGAGATGCTCGCCATCTCGGGACTCGGCGTGGCCAAGATCCGCCAGATCCACGACGTCCTCGGCATCGATTCGCTGCCGGAGCTGGAGGCGGCCGCCCAGGATGGGCGTCTGGCCAAGCTCCCGCGCTTCGGCCAGAAGACTTCGGAGAACATCCTCAAGGGCATCGCCTACCTGCGCCAGGCCAGCGCCTACCGGCTGTCGCATCACGCGGCCGAGGAGGCCGAGGGCCTGCGCCGGGCGCTGGAGCGGCTCCCCGGGGTCGTCTCCGCGCTCGTCGCGGGAGATGTCCGCCGCCGGAGCGAGGTGGTACGCGACGTGGTGATCGTGCTGGTTGCCGACGTCGCCCCCGCCGAGCTGTTCCGTCGCCTGAACGAGGTGCCCGGAGTGCACGAGTTCGCCGGACAGGACGAGCGCCGACTGACGCTCCGGTTCGCCGGGGGGTCGAGCGCCCAGATCGTGGTGACGACCCCGGTGAACGCGGGGGCCGTCCTGGTGCAGGCCACCGGGAGCGAGGCCCACCTCCGCAACCTGGCCGAGCTGGCGCGCTCCCGCGGTCTCAGCGTGACCGGCGCGGCGCTCTGGCGCGGCAGCGAATTCGTGGCGACCCCCGACGAGGAAGCCTTCTATCGGGCACTGGGGCTGCCCTGGATTCCCCCCGAGCTCCGGGAAGGACGCGGCGAGGTGGCCGCCGGCGGCCGAAGCGAGCTGCCCCGACTGGTGCAACGGGAGGACCTGCGCGGGTTCCTCCACTGCCACACCACCTATTCCGATGGGTCCACCACGGTGGAGGAGCTGGCGCTGGCCTGCCGCGCGGCCGGCTACCAGTACCTCGGCATCACCGATCACAGCCAGGCCGCCGCCTACGCCGGCGGACTCAGCGCGGACGACCTCGCCCGCCAGGCGGAGGAGATCGACGCGGTGAACGCCCGGCTGACCGATTTCCGGGTGCTCAAGGGGATCGAGGCCGACATCCTGCAGGATGGACGAATCGACTACGATGACGCCGTCCTCGCCCGGCTGGATTTCGTGATCGCCTCGGTGCACAGCCGTTTCAACATGGCCGAGCCCGAGATGACGGCGAGGATGCTCGCGGCGATGGACAACCCCCATCTCACCATCATCGGGCACCCGACCGGGCGCCTGCTCCTCTCCCGTGACCCGTACGGGGTGGACCTCGACGCGATCATCGAGAAGGCGGCGGCCACCGGGGTCGCGCTGGAGATCAACGCGGATCCCCACCGGCTCGATCTCGACTGGCGGGTGCTCCAGCGGGTGCGGGCGGCGGGAGCGATGGTCTCCATCGGCGCCGACGCCCACAACGTGGCCGGCATCGGCCACGTCGAGTACGGCGTCGCCATGGCCCGGAAAGGGTGGCTCGGCCCCGCCGATATCCTGAATGCCAAGCCGGTGGACGGCTTCATCGCCTTCGCCCGCGGACGCCGTCGGTGAGCCCCCGCGGGAAGTCCTCCGGGCGCCGTCTCGCCGCGGCGACGCGGGCGCCTGGCCGGAAGGGCCTACCCCCCGTGGCAGAGCGGGCAAAGATCGTACTGCGGCGCCTCAAGCGCCGCTACCCGGATGCCCGCTGCGCGCTCGACCATCGGAACGCCTACGAGCTGCTCTCGGCGACGATTCTCTCCGCCCAGTGTACCGATGTCCGGGTGAACATGGTGACGCCCACGCTGTTCGCGCGGTATCCTGACCCGGAGGCGCTCGCGCAGGCGCGGCCCGAGGAGGTGGAGGAGATCATCCGCTCCACCGGGTTCTTCCGCAACAAGACCCGGAGCCTGATCGGAATGGCGCAGGCCGTGGTGGCGGAGCACGGGGGCGAGATCCCCCATTCCATGGAAGAGCTGCGGGTGCTGCCCGGAGTCGGCCGCAAGACGGCGAACGTGGTCCTCGGCAACGCCTACGGGATCAACGCGGGGATCACGGTGGACACCCACGTGGCGCGGGTGTCGGGGCGGCTCGGCTTTACCCGAGAAGAGGATCCGGTCAAGATCGAGCGCGATCTGATGCCTCTCTTCCCCCGGAAAGAGTGGGCGCTACTCTCGCATCTGCTGATCTTCCACGGGCGCCAGACCTGCGTCGCTCGGCGCCCCCGCTGCGGCGAGTGTCCCCTGGCCGATCTCTGTCCTTCGGCGGCGCTCTGAGCAAGGTGCTCGTCGGGCCGTTGCTGCTGCTGCTCCTGGTGGCCACGCTCGTCCTGGCCTTGGTGCTCGCGCCCAACGCGGACGCGCAGGCTCGCTGGCGGGTACATCTCCCGCTCGAGGCGTACCGCACCGGCAATTTCCGCCATCCGCGCCTGCTCGAGAGCTCCGGGGTGATCGCGAGCCGCCGCTACCCGGGCGTGTTCTGGACCCTGAACGATTCGGGCAACCCGCCGGAGATCTTCGCCACCGACTCGACCGGACGGGACCTCGGCGTCTATACCGTCACCGGGGCCGCCAACTACGACTGGGAGGCGATCACCCGGGGCCCTTGCGGCACCAGCGAGTGCCTGTACATCGCGGACACCGGCGACAACGACGAGATCCGCCGCTCGGTTCGACTCTATCGGGTGCCGGAGCCTGCGGTGCGGGCAGGCGGACAGGGCGTCACGGCTCGAGCCGAGGTGCTCGAGGTGCGCTATCCCGGCGGCCCGCACGACGTAGAGGCGGCGGCGGTCGCCCCGGACGGAGCGGTGCTCCTGGTGAGTAAGGGACGGAGCCGTGGGGTTCAGGTCTTCCGGGTACCGGCGTCCGCGTGGACGCGGAAGGCGGTAACGGCGGAGGCCCTGGGCCGGCTTACCCTCGCATCTGGACGGGGTCTCCGGGGACTGGTCACGGACGCCGCCGTGTCACCCGACGGCACCGAGATCGCCGTTCGGACGTATGTCGAGATCTTCTTCTTCCGGCTGACGCCCAAGGACGCCTTCGATCCGCTCGGCACCGCCTGCGACGTGACCCGGCTGGAGCTGCAGGGCGAGGGCGTCGCCTGGCTGCCCGACGACACCGTCCTGCTGACCAGCGAGGGCGGCTTCGGCGTGCCCGGCACCCTGACGCTGGTCCGCTGCCCCGGTGAATAGGTCCGCATGCCCCTGAGCATCGCCGCACTTCCGCGGGCGCTTCGGATGAGCCAGTGGATCAAGAATCTGCTGGTGTTCGTTCCGATCGTGGTGGATCACCGCCTGCTCGATCCGCCCCTGTTCACCGCCGCGTGCACCGCGTTGGTCGCCTTCTGCCTGGCCGCCTCGGGCGCGTACGTGCTGAACGACCTGGTCGACCTTCACGCCGACCGGGCGCACCGGCACAAGCGGCGCCGCCCCTTCGCAGCGGGAGAGCTCGAGCCCCGGCATGGCTGGCTCCTGTTCCCCCTCCTGTTGGGAAGCGCGATCGTGCTGAGCGCGGTGAAGCTGCCGGCCGACTTCGTGGGGCTGCTGCTCCTCTACCTGGTGGTCACGACCGCCTACTCGACCTGGCTGAAACGCCTCGCGGTGCTCGACGTACTGCTCCTGGCCGGTCTCTACACCCTGCGCGTGCTGGCGGGGGGCGCCGCCACCGGCGTGACACCGTCGGCCTGGCTGCTGGCGTTCGCGATGTTCCTGTTCCTGAGTCTCGCCTTTCTCAAGCGCTACGCCGAGATGCGAGAGGCGGGGCCGGAACAGCCGGCCAACCGGCGAGGCTATCGCGCCGGCGATCTGGCCTGGTTGGGGTCGATGGGCGGCGCCAGCGGCTACCTGTCGGTGCTGGTGCTGGCGCTCTATCTCAACAGCGAGCAGGTGGTGACCCTGTACCGCCGGCCCACGCTGCTCTGGCTGGTCTGTCCGCTCCTGCTCTACTGGACCGGCCGACTCTGGTTCCGGGCCAATCGCGGCGAAATCCACGAGGATCCCATCGTGGCCGCCGTAAGCGACCCCGTCAGCTACGTCGTCGGCCTTTTCGTCGCGATCACGATGATCGCCGCCCTCTAGCCCCTGGAACGATGACTCTCCCCGTCTCCTTTCGTACGCTCCTCCTCGCCGTCGCCACCGGCGCGCTCGCGGCTCCCCTGCCGGCCCAGTCCACCCCCAGCCCCGGCGCCAGGGTGGCCCGAGCGGTGGATTCCACGGTCTTCAAGGCCCATCTCGAGTTCCTCGCCGACGATGCCTTGGAAGGCCGAGCCCCGGGCACCCGCGGCGGCCTCCTGGCGCAGAAGTACATCGCCGCCCAGTTCGAGCGCCTCGGGCTCCAGCCGGCCGGCGACAGCGGCAGCTACTACCAACGGGTGCCGATCATCGCCCTCACGCCCGAGCCCTCCCTGGCGGTGACCGCGCCGGCCGCGATGCCGCTCACCTGGAAGCAGGACTACGTCCTCTGGTCGATGCGCAACGATTCGCTGGTGAATCTCACCGGCGACCTGGTGTTCGTGGGATACGGCATCGTGGCCCCGGAGGAGCACTGGAACGACTACGCCGGCGTGGACGTGAAGGACAAGATCGTGGTGACGCTGGTGAACGATCCGGGGCTGCAGGACTCCACCATGTTCCGGGGCAAGATCCTCACCTACTACGGCCGCTGGACGTACAAGATCGAAGAGGCTCGCCGCCAGGGCGCCGCAGGCATCCTGATCATCCACACCACCGAGAGCGCCACCTATCCCTGGACTACGGTGCTCTCGGGCTGGACCGGGCCGCAGAATCGGCTGGAGACGCCGCCCAGCTCGCTGGTGGTCGCCGGGTGGCTGCAGCAGGAGACGGCCGCGCGGCTCTTCCAGGCCGGCGGCAAGGACCTGGCCCAGCTCACCGCGGAGGCCGCGCGGCCCGGCTTCAAGGCGGTGCCCCTAGGCGTGAGCGTCAGTGCCTCGGTGAAGAGCGTCATCCGCCGCACCGAGACCGCCAATGTGCTCGGCCGCCTCCCCGGCCGAGGTCCCCACGCGCGCGAAGCGGTGCTGATCGGGGGGCACTACGACCATTTCGGGATAGGCGCGCCGGTGCACGGCGATTCGATCTACAACGGGGCCGAAGACAACGCCTCGGGCACCGCGGCGGTGATGACCGCGGCCGAGGCGTTCGTCCGTAGCGGGGTACGGCCCGACCGCTCGCTCATCTTCATCGGCTTCGCGGCGGAGGAGTCCGGCCTGATCGGCTCGCAGGCGCTCGCCGATCACCCGCCG
>DATCWW010000246.1:0-3603 GCA_036566145.1 Gemmatimonadales bacterium | reverse complement strand
TGGCGGGTGGTATCCACCGACGCGGCGACCCGCCCCAGCCGGTCGAGCGCCACGAAGCGGACCCGGATCGAATAGAGGTAGCCCCGGGTCACCATCACCGGTTGCAGGCTGGACCCGGACACCGCGTACGCGATCTGGACCTGGGTCCCGGTCGAATCCCGTCCCACGGCGAGCACCTCGGAGTGGACCTTGAGCTCGTCGGGGAACCGCAGCTCGTAGCTGTCGGTGGTGGTTCCGACGGCGATGCTCTCCTGCCCGACCGCGCGCTCCTCCGACTGGAACTGCCCGGTGCTGGCCGACCCGGTGGCCTGGAGCTTGGCGTAGATCGGGGCGAGCTGCTCCCGGGAGAGCAGGAGCTGCTGGGCCACCGGGTCGCTCCGGTCGTCGCCTAGCCCGCCACGGAGCACCACCGCGTTGCTGAACCCGAGCACGTCGAAGAGGCTCTCGACCAGCTTGAAGTCCTGGACGTCTTCCCGGGCCATGAAGTGGAAGATCAGGTCGCCGTCCGGCCGGCTGTATCGCCATGACTCGTTGGGCTCGAGGCCCGGCGCGGCGTAGGTGGCCCGGCTGGTGGGCTCGCCGTGGCGGATGTAGATGATCCCGCGGTCGTCGAAGTCGCGGCTGCCGGAGCGGTAGCGCTCGACGATGTCGTAGTGCCGGTTGAGGCTGACCAGCTGGAAGTTCTTGCGGGCGTAGAAGAGGCGCCGGTAATGCTCGCGCAGCCGCTCGCCCTCGGCGTGCAGTCCGGCCTGGTCCCGCTCGGTCCAGAACTGCCTCAGATAGGCGGCGCGCCGCGCGCCGCTCGTCTGATCGAACTCCCGGAGGACGCTGTCCGGGGCGATCGTCGCCAGGTCGGCCCGGTACCCCGCCACCGCCACCGAATCGTCGCTGGCCGCGCCCTCGTAGTACGGGGCGGTTCCGTCGAACCGCCCGAGCAGGAAGAGTGTGCGGGCCACTTCGAGCTGCCCCAGCCCCTGGCTCCCGCCGTCCTGCAGATAGCCCTGGAACGCCACCAGCGCCGAATCCCCGTCGCCCACTTCGCGCTCGACCCGCCCCCGTGCGAGCAGCACCGGGGCGTTGCGCGCCGCCGGGGTCGTGGCCGCCCGCCGGAGGGCGTCGAGCGCCACGCCGAGCTTGATGTTGACCCGCTGGCGCAACGCGGTATTGGCCAGCTCCACCAGACCCCGGTCGAACGCCGGGTCCACTTCGGCCGACTTCGCGAACGCCGCCGCCGACCGGGTGAGCGCATCCTTGCCCAGCATGGTCTTGATGCCGGTCACGAAGGACACCTGGGAGTCGCCGACGCCGTATTCGGCCAGCCCCATGCCGTACCAGCTGTAGGGCCAATCGGGCTTGAGATCGATGGCCCACTGGAATTCGGAGGCGGCGTCCTCGTAGTGCGACTGCCCGCCGAGCTCACCCAGGCGAAGCGAGAGGAAGCCGAGCCTGAGGTGGCTGAGCGCGTTGTTGCGGTCCACCTTGGTCTGCTCGATCATCCGGCGCTCCAGACCCAGGAGACCGACCGAGTCGCTGGTACCGCCGATGGAGTCGCGGAACCGCTCGAGCTCGAGGCGCTGGTCGGGAATCTGGGCGGAAAGGCGGGGAGCGACGGCGAGGACGGCGAGGGTCAGCAGGATCGCTCGCCTGCCCCATCGGAGCCGGGGAGCCGCGCGGGGGCGGCGGCGCGCGCAGGGGGACTGAGGGCAACACATCACGACGATCCTCATTGCAACTTGACCAGGGCCGGGCGGGTGGCGCCGGGGAGCGGGCGCGCATCAGCCTAGGAGACGCCCGGCCCCCGGGCCTGCACACGCCTAGGGGGACCCCTCCGCCCGCTCCCGGAGAAACCGCCGGAGCCCCTCCCGGACGGCCTCGGCATACCGCTGGCTGCCTTCCGGAGAGCGCAGGGCGGCCTCCTGCTCCGGGAGAATCATGAACAACCCTTCAGTCAGCACCGAGGGCATCCAGGTCGGACGGACGAGTGCCAGGTCGCCGCGGCCGATGCCGAGGTCTCTCACGCCGAACCGGCGGACCAGCGCGTCCTGCACGGCGCGCGCGAGCGGAATGCTGCGGGGCTGGTTGTAATACACGCTGCTACCGCTGTTGGTGAACGGGTTCACCCCGTCGGGCAGCGCATTGTTGTGGATCGAGACCAGGATGTCGGCGTCGGCGCGCTCGGCCAGGTCCACGCGCGGCCAGAGGTCGAGCGGAACGTCGGCCGTGCGGGTGAGGAGCACCCGGGCGCCGTCGGCCTCCAGCAGGGGCTTGAGCGCCTCGGCGATCGCCAGGTTGGCCTCGGCCTCCCGGAGACCCGTCGGACCGGTCGCGCCGGCGGGAGGGTGCCCCGGATCCACCGCGATGAGCCGGCCCTGGAGCGGGTGGTCCCGATCGATCGCGGGCGGGCGCCGGATCTCGAGCAGGAGGTCGTCCCGGTCCCAGCGGACGCGGTATCCCCACACCGGGCGCGCCAGCGTCACCGTCAGGGTCACCTCTCTCGTGGCCGGCTGGCTCCAGGCGATGGCCCGCACCAGGGTATCGGCGGCTCCGTACCGGATCCAGTTCACGTCCCCCACGGCGTCGTAGATCCGGAGCGTTATTTCGCGCTCCGTCTCGGTGACCTCGAACGGCGCACGGCGCGAAACCGGCACCCGGATCCGCACCCGGTCCGAGTCGGGGCGGACCAGCACCGAGCCGACCACGGCCGGCGCCATCGGCTCGAACGGAAGCGGCACCGTCTCCGCCGAGGCGACCCAGGCGTCCGACTGCGGAGAGAGCGCGAGGCGGAGATCACCGTTCATCCGGCCGGTGGCCCGCGCCCGCGTGCCCCTGGGGAAGAACCACTGATACGTGCCCGACGGCAGGGCGCGGCCGGGCGTGATCCCATCGGTCGTGCCGGTGCCGGCGGTGTCGTCGTCGATCCGCACCAGGCGGGGCGTGCTGTCCAGCACGGCGAGCTGCAGGGGCCAGCGGACGCGCAGCGTATCCCTGCCCCGGATCGCCTCCAAGGTCGCCCAGGCCGAATCGGGCAGGATGTCCCGGGGGCAGAGGATCCCCGTTGCGCAGAGTCCCGCCGACGAGGCTACGGCCGCGACCGACGCGCCGAGAAACGGCAGCATCGGCCCGGGATCGGGGCCGAGCCGGCGTCCACGAAGCAGACCGACGTACCGATCGTGCCGGGTCGGCGTGGCGAGCTTGGCGGTGTCGCGCTCGAAGGCCCGCACCGCCTCGGGCACCGGTTCCGGCTCCGCGGCCGGGACGAGCCGCACCAGGGTGCCGTCGGCCAGACGAAGACGAAGGTCGGCGCCCTCGGACGCGTGGGCCGAGAGCGTCAGGTACTCGCCCCGCGGCCACCATACCCGCCCCCGGGGACTGAGCGACAGCGTGTCCAGCCACAGCTGGGGTCCCGGTGGGGGCTCCCACAGTGCCCGACGGACCGGGTATTCCAGCGTGGCGCTGTCCGTCTCGGTTCTCGCCACCAGATGCAATCGGGCCACGCTGTCGGGGGGCAGCGCTACCCACGCGATCCACGCGCCGTTGGGCCAGACCCGGACCGGCGTGCCGTCGATCGTGAGCGTGGCGTCGCCCGTGCCGACCGAGCCATAC
>DATCWW010000236.1:0-5990 GCA_036566145.1 Gemmatimonadales bacterium | reverse complement strand
CGGCGACGCCGGGGGCGCCGACCAGCAGGGCGTGCACCTCCCCGCCCCCGCCGGCGTCGGCCGCCTGCCGGGCGGCGGTTACCGTCTCCAGCGCCACCTTGCGGAGCTGGCCACCCCGGGCCTCGGCATACGCGAACGTGTCGGCCATCAGAGCACCTTCGCTTCGGTCTGGAGCAGCCGGACCAGCTCGGGGACCGCGTCGGCTCCCTCGCCGACGATGCGTCCGCCGGCGCGCTCGGGCGGCAGTGCCATGCCCTCGACCACCAGCGCAGGTGTGCCCAGCGCCGCCGGCTTCACCTCCAGCGGCTTCTTCTTGGCCGCCATGATGCCCTTGAGCGACGCGAGTCGTGGCCGGGCGATGCCTTCGTCGATCGAGAGCACCGCCGGCAGGGGGAAGGTCACCGTCTCTGCGGCGCCTTCGAGGTCGCGGCCGGCGGTGCCCCGTCCGCCCTCGATTTGCAACCGCGAGATCGCCGTTACGCAGGGGAGACCGAGCAGCTCGGCGACCATCGGACCGACGGTGCCGCTGGCGGTGTCGGTGGCCATGCGGCCGAAGAGGATCAGATCGTAGCCGCCGTCCTTGAGCTCGGCGGCCAGTGCCCGCGCGATGGTGAGACCGTCGAACGGAACCTCGTCGGCCTTGAGCTGGACCGCACGGGTCGCGCCCATGGCCAGCGCCTTCCGCAGAATCTCCTGCACGCCGTCGGGACCGAGTGAAATCACCGCGACCTCGCCGCTGCCGGCCTTCTCCACCAGCTGCAATGCGATCTCGACTCCGTATCCGTCGAAGTCACCCATCTCGTATTTCAAGCCGGCGGGGTCCAGCGATCGCCGGTCCGCCGCGATGGCGAACCGCATCTCCATGTCCGGCACCCGCTTGACGCACACCGCGATCTTCAACCCACACTCCCGTCAGAGGTTCGCGCCGCCCCCCGGGGGCGACCCGCGGCAAAGGTAGTCGGGTCCGTTGCGAGCCGCCATTCATCCGCGAGCGACCCCCTCGGCGGTTCGGCGATCGGGACCTTCGCGCGCGATCCGTCGCCGGTCGTACCCCGATCGGGGGACGCGCCCGTCGATCAGAACCGGCGGCGGGCCCGCCGTCGGCTCCGGTCTCGGTGGCGCGCGGTACGGCGACTCGGCCCAGCGGTCGAGCAGGCGAGCCGCCCGGTCGCGTCCGCCCAGGCCGAACGCGAGTCCGCTGGCGAGGGCCACCGCGCCGACGACGCCGATGATGAGCGCGTTCACGACCGTGGCCGCGATGCCGAGCTGACCCAGCGCGATCACGACGGCGAGGACCCACACGGCCACCTGGGTGATGGTGGCGAGGAGGTCGGGATTGCCCAGCCGGGTGCCCCCGGCGGAACGATGCACTACGGTCGCGAGCGCATTGGCGGCCAGACCGCCCAGCACCAGGACGACCAGCGCCACCGCGAGATTGGGGAGCCACAGCAAGAGCCGCTGGAGCAGCACCGACACCGCGGGCAGGTCCAGCAGGTCGAACGCCACGACCAGGGCGATGAGGCGGACCGCCCACTGGGCCAGCAGCGTGACCATCCCGGTAGGATCGGCCCGGATGCCGAGTCGCTCGGCGAAGGCGGTCACCCCGGACCGGCGGGCCAGATCGTCGAACCCCGCGGCCTGCAGCACGGCTCTCACCCCGCGGGCCAGGAGCGACGCGAGCAGCCACCCCAGGCCCAGGACGAGCAGGAAGCCCAGGATCCGGGGGAGGAGAGTGACGACGGCGTCGAGTGCATCCGAGGCCGCGGCCCGCAACGTCCCGGTGGCCGCGCGCGCTTGCATCGGGCCTCCTGCAGACAGGCGTGAGAGGGGGTGCTGGAGCATGCGGCGGAGCGCACCGGATGTCGGTGACGGGGCTCACCTACGTCCATCTGGCATTGTCGCCGACGGGGGGTATAGTGCGTCATGCGCTTCACCCACTACGTCGCGCTGGGCGACTCGATGAGCACCGACGAGTATCCGACCTGCGATCTGCTCCAGCTCGATGCGGTCCCCGGCGAGCTGGTTGCCGCCGGGGCGGCGGCCCTTTTCTACCGCAATCGCGACGACTGGTGGCCCGAGTTCGCGGGGACCGACCTCGCCACCCTCTGCCCCGGCATCGAGGCCCGGGTGCTGGCGTGGGACGGAGCGATGATCGAGGACGTGCTCACCGAGGAGCTGTCGCGGGTCGGTCGCGATAACGCGGGGGCGCGGCTGCTGATCACGCTGACGGCGGGGGGGAACGACCTGCTGGACGCGCTGACCGTGGACCGCCGACTGGCGGAGGTGCTGGAGGAGATCTCCGAGCGCTACGCCGAGCTGGTCACGACGCTGCGGGACGAGTTCCCCGGTGCCACCCTGCTGCTCGCTACCGTGTACGACCCGACCGACGGCAGCGGCCTGCTTCCCGAGCTGTCCGACCGCTACGGACGACTACCGATCGAGCACCTGCACCGGTTCAACGACCACGTCCGCCGTCTCGCCGGGCGCACCTCGGGCGCGCGGCTGGCCGACGTGCATCGCCACTTCCTGGGTCACGGGGTCAGCGCATCGCCGGCGGACCGTTGGTACTGGAAAGGGAGTCTCATCGAGCCGTCGGCCCGGGGCGCCAGCGAGGTCCGCCGGCTCTGGTGGCGGGCGCTGGCGCGCTAGCCGGGAAGCTGCAGCACGGCCCTCAGCCTGCCGAGTGCCCGCCAGAGCCGGGTCCGCACGGTCCCCTCGCTCACGCCCAGGATCTCCGCCACCTCGGCGCCGTCCAATCCGCTGCCGTACCGCAGGCCGATCAGCTCACGGTCGGCGGGCGCGAGGGTGGCGACCGCGTCGAGCAGGCGTCCGATCTCCTCTTCGCGGAGGAGCCGCTCCTCGGGCGACGGGGCGTCCCATTCGAGATCGTGGAGGTTGCCCAGCGCGACGTACTGCCGGAGCCGCCCGCGCCGCCCCCAGTCCCGGAGCACGTTCCTGGCGATCGCGAGAATCCAGGTTCGGGCCGAGCCCTGAGCCGGATCGTAGCGGCGCGCCGAGCGGACCACCTTCAGAAACGTCTCGGCGGTGAGGTCCTCGGCCACGTCGATGGAAGGCACGTGGAAGCGGAAGTAGCCGTACACCGCCGGGCCGTGATCGCGGTACCACTCCCGGCAGCGCTCCTCGAGCGCGTCGGTCGGGTGCGGAGACGAGCCGACCGGGACGGGAGGAGGAGCGTCGCTCACGCGAACGCGCTGTGCCCCGTGATCGCCTGCCCTACGATGAGCGAGTGCATGTCGTGGGTGCCCTCGTAGGTGTAGACCGACTCGAGATTGGCCATGTGGCGCATCGAGTGATACTCGACCAGGATGCCGTTCGCGCCGAGCAGTCGGCGGGCCTCCCGGGCGCAGTCGCAGGCCATGCTCACGTTGTTCCGCTTGCAGAGCGACACCTGGTCCGGCGTCATGGTGCCGGCGTCCTTGAGCCGACCCAGCTGCAGGGTCATGAACTGGGCCTTGGTGATCTCGGTCAGCATCTCGGTCAGCCGGACCTGCTGGATCTGGGTCGCCGCGATCGGCTTGTCGAACATGACCCGGCTGCCCGCGTACCGGCGGGCCTCGTCGAAGCACGCCATGGCCGCCCCGATGGCGCCCCAGGCGATGCCGTAGCGGGCCTGGGTCAGGCACATGAGCGGGCTCTTGAGCCCGCCTGACTTGGGCAGGATGGCATCCTTGGGAAGGTGCACGTCCTGCAGGTGGATCTCGCTCGTGTCGCTGGCGCGGAGCGAGAGCTTTCCCTTCTGGTCCTTGGCGGCGTAGCCCGGCGTGTCGGTGGGAACGATGAAGCCGCGGATCGACTTGGGATCGTCCACGCCACCCGTCTTGGCCCAGATGATGGAGACCGTCGCCTGCGAGCCGTTGGTGATCCACATCTTGGTGCCGTTCAGCACCCAGCCGTCCTTGGTCTCCCGCGCGGTAGTGATCAGGCCCGCGGGGTTGGACCCGTAGTCGGGCTCGGTCAGGCCGAAGCATCCGATTTCCTGCCCCGACGCGAGGAGCGGCAGCCACTTCTTCTTCTGCTCGTCGGACCCGAAGGCGTAGATGGGATACATCACCAGCGCGCCCTGCACCGAGGCGAACGAGCGGATCCCTGAATCGCCCCGCTCGAGCTCCTGCATGATGAGACCGTAGGCCACGTTGTCGAGGCCGGCGCAGCCGTACTCCTCCGGCAGGTTGGCCCCGAACAGCCCCAGCTCGGCCATGCCCGGAATCAGCTGCTTGGGGAACCGGCCCTCGATGTACGCCTCACCGATGACCGGGATTAGACGCTCGTCCACCCAGGCCCGGACGGTGTCGCGCACCGCCCGTTCCTCCTCGCTCAGGAGGCTGTCGAAATTCAGGAAATCGACCCCGGTGAACTGGGACGTGGCGGCGGCGGTGGCCATGGGCATCCTCGTGCAGGGATTGGTGATAGACCGGGAAAGATACCCCGGCGAGAAGGCCGATGGCAGGGTCGGTCAGTGGTGGAAAGAGACCCCTCGAGCCCGCAGCGAGTCGGCCAGCGCGTCGCCGACGATGCGGTTGCCGTAGACGGTGAAGTGGATATCGCGGGAGAAGAATGGGACCCCGCCGGCCATCCCCGCTTCCATCGGCCGGTAGAGGTCGATGGTCGCCAGGTGCAGGCTGTCCAGGCCTCGACGCACCTCACCGACCGCACGCAGGACCGGGGGATAGGCCCCGGCGGCGTACAGTTCCTCCTTGCTCGGAATCAGGACTACGAAAAGCTGCCCGTGGTCGCCCTCGACGGCTTGTCGCAGCGTGTCGAGGGGGCCGAAGAAGACTCGCGCGAGGTCGGGGAGCCCGGTCCGCCGCATCCCTTGGGCGAGCGCCTCCTCGGTTTTCCGGGACAGGTAGAGGGTGTCCCCGGCCGCGAGCGGGATCCGCTCGGGCATGGAGCCGTGCTCGCGCTTCCAGCCGACCCCCAGGCCCGCGGCGACGCGCAGCAACCGGGAGCTTCTCCGAATCGCGCCGGCCAGGCTCGCGGCTCGGCCTGGCCTGGCCTTGGCCTGGCCGCTCGTCCGGTACTCCAGGAAGTTCTGCCCGGCGCCGCTGGCCAGCCAGCGCTGGAAGTTGAAGGCGTTGGTCACGTCGCTCGCGACCCAGATCACCGCCAGCACCACCTTGGGATGCAGCGGGGCCACGTAGCGATGGTAGATGCGGAGCTGGTGCTCCGGGGAAGCGCCGCCCAGACCGAAGTTTACCACCCTCTCCGTGCCCAGCCGATTCGCGACCAGGGTGCTGAAGCCGCGCTCGATGCCGACGCCCTCGCCCACCACCAGCGAATTCCCCAGGACCGCCAGATCGGCGGGGCTGGGCCAGGGCTCGCGATTGGGGAATCCCGCCGAGTCGAGCGCCGTGACGAAGGTGAGATCGGGCGTGCGCACGGTGTCCCGGATCGGCCGGGGTCGGTTGCCCAGCTCGGGGTCGCGCACGAACTGCAGGGAGTCCACCCCGCCCGGTCGCTTGAGCAGCGTCTCCACCTCGCCCGGACCCTGCGGGAGCGCCGAGCGCACCGCGGTCCAGACCGCCGGGATCCGGAGCACCAGCTCGGCCGCCACGATGAGGCCCAGCAGCAAGAGGACGATGCGTTTCACAGCTCGCTCCCGGGTTCTTCCGGAACGTCAGGCCTCGGCGCCTTGCCCATCCCCAGATCGGCCGAGGTGACCTCGCGGGTCAGGATCAGGGCCCCGACATAGATCAGCCCGATCAGGCCGATCTTCGGGACGACCCATGCGCCCCGAACCGGCTCCAGTACCTCGCTCACCGTCACGGCGATTCCTGCCGCCAGCACCACACGCAGCAGGGTGCTGAGCCGGATCAGCGCGCCGAAGCGCCGCCAGGTGACCGCGCCCATGATCACGACACCGCTGCCGAGGCCCAGGGCCAGCGACATCGCGGCGCCCACCGGCCCGACCCGCGGGATGAGCAGGACGTTGGAGAGCCAGGCGACCGGCAACAGGCAGAGCAGGATGC
>DATCWW010000228.1:0-2585 GCA_036566145.1 Gemmatimonadales bacterium | reverse complement strand
GTGGCCAGGTGGCTCGGTCGCTGTCGGAGCCGCCGCTGCTGGAGCCGCCGCTGGTGCGGCAGCCGGTTCTGGCGCAGCCGCTGACGCCGCCGCGTTCGCCTCCTCCGAGCCACCTGGCCTCCTCGCCACCTCGCCACCTCGCCTCAGCCTCCCCAGGAACCACGCAATCCCTCCCCCATGCACCACCACCGACAGCAACACCACGAGACAGGTGATCGCAAAGAGCTGGTCGGAGCCGGGTACGCCTTCGAACACTGGCAGCAGCACCAGGAGCAGCGAGCTCAGCCCGCGGGGACCGAACCAGGCGATGATCCGGCAGACCCCGGGCTCCAACCTGGCCAGCCGGAGCACCGGGATCAGCACCACGGTCCGCGCGAGGAGCGCCACGGCCGCGAAGAGCAGCGTGCGCACGTTGGCCTGGGCCAGTCCGGTCCAGATGAGGCCCGCGCCGAACGCGACGAAGGTCAGCAGCAGGAACATCTCGGCCGACGCCTCGCCGTAGTCGAGGAAGCAATCGCACAGCTCTACGTCGAGCGCCGCGATCACCAGCCCGGCGGCGAAGGCGGCGAGGAAGCCGCTCCCGCCCATCGCCTCCGCTGCGGCGAAGGCGGTGAAGGCCACCCCCAGGGCGTAGAGCGACTCGTAGTCGCGCCGCACGCCCACCCGGCGGCGCACCTGGTCGAGCAGCGAAATGCCGGCCCATCCCGAAAAGGCGCCGAGCGCCGGGCCGAGCAGGAACAGCCCGACCGCCCGGCTGCCGACCTCCCACGCGGGCGCGGGACCGCCGGCCCGGAGCGCCAGCATGGCCAGCACCACGATCGGCAGCAGGATCACGTCGTTCATCCCGCTCTCGAGCCGGAGGCCGAGCCGCGCCGACGGCGGGAGGGCCGAGTGGCGCACCAGCGTTCGCAGCAGCACCGGATCGGTGCTGGCGAGCGCCGCGCCCAGGATCGCGGCCGCGGGAACCGGGAGGGCGAGAAGCCACCAGGCCGCGAGCGCGATGAGCGCCGCCGGAAGCAGCGTGCCCGGGCCCAGGATGAGCGCCGCGAGCCGCCGCTGCAGCTTGACCTCCCCCACGTCCAGCCCGATCGCGTCGCTGAACAGCACCAGCACCAGCCCGAGGGTGGCGAGCACCTGCAGGGCCGGCGAGTCGAGCGACAGCTCCACCAGCTTGAGCCCCGCCGGGCCGAGCACGGCGCCGAGGAGCAGGAAGATGGCGACCTGGGGGATGCCGGTCCGCTCCACCGCGCCCGAGAGGAGCGAGGCGATCAGGATCACCAGCCCGATCAGGGCGAGCGTCGCGGCGAAGCTTTCGTGGGTCATGGGCACAAGTATGGGCTCGGTCTGGCGTGCGCCGCCAGACGGATGGTAACCTGAACCATGAACACCGCCGAGCCCAACGCCACTGCGCTGCTGCTCACCACCTGCGGGCTATTGCTCGCGGTGAGTGTGGTGTTCAGCCGCGCCTCGCAGCGGGCCGGGGTGCCCATCGCCCTTCTCTTCCTGCTGATCGGGATCGTGGCCGGCTCCGAGGGGCTCGGCGGCATCGCCTTCGAGGACTACCGCTTCGCGTTCCGGCTCGGCGTCATCGCGCTCGCGCTCATCCTGTTCGACGGCGGACTCAGCACGCCCGTCGGCGCCGTGCGAAAGGTCTGGGCGCCGGCCGGGCTGCTGGCCACGCTCGGCGTGGTGCTCATCTCCGGCCTGGTGGCCGCGGCCGGACGGCTCCTCGGCCTCGATTGGAGCGAGGCGCTCCTGATCGGCGCCGTGGTGTCCTCCACCGACGCGGCCTCGGTGTTCTCGGTGCTGCGCGGGAGCGGTCTCCACCTGAAGCGACGGGTCGGACTCACGCTCGAGGTCGAGTCGGGCGCCAACGACCCGATGGCCGTCATCCTGACCACCACGCTCACCCAGAACCTGCTCCACCCCGAGCACCTGTCGCTTCTCGCCATCTCGGGCGAGATCGCGCTGCATCTGGTGGTGGGCGGCGTGGTCGGGCTGGGCATCGGGTACGGCGGGCGCCTCCTGCTCGCGCGGCTCCACCTCACCAGCGGCGGGCTCTACCCGGCGCTCACCCTCGCCGTCGCCTTCCTCGCGTTCGGGGTGGCGACGCTCGCGCTGGGCAGCGGATTTCTGGCGGTCTACGTGGCGGGGCTGGTACTGGGCAACGGGCCACTTCCGTTCCGCGCCGGGCTGCTCCGGGTGCACGACGCGCTGGCCTGGCTGAGCCAGATCGGCATGTTCCTGGTCCTCGGCCTGCTGGTCTCCCCGACCCGCCTGCTCGAGGTGGCGGTGATCGGCCTCGCGCTATCGCTGGTGCTCTCTGTTGCCATCCGGCCGGCGGTTGTCGCGCTCCTGCTCGCGCCGTTCCGCTATCCGGCCCGGGAGCAGCTCTTCATCGGCTGGACCGGGTTGCGGGGCGCGGTGCCGATCGTGCTCGCGACTTTTCCTGTGCTGGCCGGCGCGCCCGGCGCCGCCCGGATCTTCGATCTGGTGTTCTTCATCGTGGTCGCGAGCGCCGTCGTGCCCGGGGCAACGATCGCCTGGGCGGCTCGGCGGCTCGGGCTGCACGCCCCCGAGCCGCC
>DATCWW010000214.1:0-4399 GCA_036566145.1 Gemmatimonadales bacterium | reverse complement strand
GGCGGCTCGTGCGCGGCCCGCCGGGGCGCTCCCGCGGCCTCGATGAGCGTGGCTCCGGTCGAGACGATGTCGTCCACCAGCACCGGGGTCCGGCCCCGGTGCGCCGAGAGGTCGGGCAGCTCGACCGACACCTCCGTATCGCCCCGGCGCGACTTCCGCAGCACCGCGACTGGCGCCCCTGCCAGATGGCCCACCGCCTCCACCCACTGCCGGCTCTCCTCGTCGGGGCCGATCAGCAGCGGATCGACGACGTGCTCCCGCACCCAGTGCGCCAGCCGGGGCATCGCGGTGATCGACTCCGCGGGGATCCGGTAGACTTCCTCGAGGCGATGGATCCGGTGGAGATGGGGATCGACCGTCACGATCCAGTCCAGCCGGCTCGAGAGCAGGTCGGCGAAGGCGGCAGCACTCACCGCCTCGCCGGCGAGGAAACGCCGATCCTGCCGGAGATACGGAAGGTAGGGAGCCACCAGGCCCACCGACCGGGCCCCCAGCTCGCGCGCGGTGGTCGCGGCAAGGAAGAGCGGCATCAACTTGTCGTCCGGCCGGTCGAGGGCGCCCGCAAGCACGACGGCTCTACCGGCCAGCGAAGACTCCAGCCGCACATACGACTCGCCGTCGGGAAAGCGCCGGATCGTGGCGGCGACCCGCTCCGCATCGAGCTCGAGCGCGAGGCGGGCGCCGAGGGCCTCGTTGCCCGGCAGGCAAAGCACGGCCGGCTTCATGGCGCGTCCGCGACGGTGACGATGTCGGGCGTCGAGGTCGCGTAGCCGAGGCCGTATTCCAGCTCGCCCAGCGCCGAGGCGTACACGGTGAACAGCGGGTCGCCGCGGTGGACCGGATCGCCCAGGCGGACCGCGAGCTCCAGCCCCGCCGCGGGGTCGTGCGGCGCGCCCGCCAGCTTGGCCACCCGCCCCAGACGCCGGTTGTCGATTACGCCCACTCGGCCGTCTTTCCGCGACGGGACCGCACGGCTGAACGCGGCCGTAGGTGGTATGCGGCGACCGCCCTGGGCCTCGCAGATGGCCTCGAACTTCCGCTCGGCGCGCCCGTCATCCAGGATCGCCCGGGCGAGCGCCTCGCCGGCGCCGGGCGGCGCCGCCCCGCCCAGCTCGAGCAGGTGGCCCGCCAGGAGCAGGGAGCGATCTCGCAGGTCGGCGGGACCCGAGGGGGCGCGCTGGAGGACGGCGAGCGCGTCGCGAGCCTCGAGCGCCGGGCCAATGCCTCGGCCGATCGGTTGGGTGCCCTGGGTCAGGACTGGGCGCACGGTCAGGCCGACCGCCCGGCCCACCTCACAGAGGAGACGGGCGAGCCCGGCCGCTTCCTCGGCGCCGCGGATCTTGGCGGTGGGTCCCACCGGCACATCCATCACTACGTGCGTGGCCCCGGCGGCCGCCTTCTTGGACAGGACCGAGGCCACCAGCTGGGCGGGGCTGTCCAGGTCGAGCGGCCGCTCCACCCGGATCAGCACGTCGTCCGCCGGGCTGAGCCGGGCCCGCCCGCCCCAGACCAGACATCCCCCCTCCCGCTCCACCACCCCTCGCATCCGGACCACGTCGAGGTCCACCGGCGCCAGCATCTCCATCGTGTCGGCCGTGCCGGCGGGCGAGGTGATCGCGCGCGACGAGGTCTTGGGCATCAGGAGGCCCGCCGCGGCAACGATCGGCACGATGATGATCGAGGTCCGGTTACCCGGCAGGCCGCCGACGCTGTGCTTGTCCATCACGGGGGTGTGGGGCCAGGACAGGCGGTCACCGGCCCCCAGCATGGCGAGGGTCAGGTCCACGACCTCGCGATCGGTGAGTCTGCCGCCGGCGCAGCCGGCGAGGAAGGCGGCGAGCTCGATGTCGGAATAGCGGCCCGCCGCGATGTCGCGCACGATGGCGAGGAAACCGTCGGCGGTGAGCGCGCGCCCGTAGATCTTGCCGCGGACCAGGCTCAGCGACTCGACCGGCGCGGGGTGGGCGAAGGTCAGGTACTCATCCGGAGTCACCCCCAGCCGAGTCCAGGCCGCCTCCGACAGGCCGGCCTCCTCCGGCGCGAGAATGTCGCCGCCGACCACGCCGAGGGTGGCGAGGATGGTGCGCTCCCCCGCCCGGACCTCCACCCGCGCCTGTGAGTTGAACCCTTCCGATCGGACGATCGGCGAGTCCCGGTGCAGGTAGGCCACCGCTTCCTGCCCGGTGTCGATGCCCATGCGCCGGGCCCGATGGGTGACGCTCACGAGCGCGCTCCGCGTGGACCTGCCTCCCCCGGGCGCGGGAGGCAGGGGGTGCGGCTTATCGAGAAGCGAACCGGGGGATGCCGCGTCGCAGCAGGTCGGGATCGGGGTAGTAGGCGAACAGCACGGTCCCGCCGCGGATCAACCGGATCACGCGAGCCGCCACCGAGGGCGCGAGCGCCGGACACCCCTGGCTCCGTCCCAGGCGGCCGAGCCGGCGCACCGCGTCCGGGCCCACGTAGTCCGCGCCGTGGATCACGATGGCCCGCGCTTCGGCCCGATCGTTGAGGCCCGCGTCCATCCCGTGGAGCCGCAAGGAGAGGCCATGCCGTCCCCGATACGTGCCGCCGGTAATGAAGGTGCCCAGGCTGGATGCGAGACTGCCGGGCCGGTTGGAGAACTGACGCGCCACATCGTCCCCCGTCCCTCGGCCGTGCGCGACGAGCTCCGTGGCCAGCACGCTGTCGCGGGCCAGGTCGAGCACCCACAGCCGGCGCTCCCGGGAGCGCCGGCTGTAGTCGATCACGGTGAGCACCGGGGCTGCGGTCCATCCCTGCCGCATCGCCCGGGCATGCGCGGCGAGGGCGAGAGCGAGCACCTGGGAGCGCAACCCGACGCGCTGCGCGGCCTGCTCGAGCTTCGGGTGCGGCGGGAGCAGCACGGTGAGCGCCAGCCAGATCGTACCGATGGAATGGATCACGCGCCGGACCGCCGGAGTGGGAAGGAGGAACCTGGAGGTTATCCCCGGTCCGACCGCGCTGGCAATCGCTCACGACGTCAGCGCCCGGCCACGGAGGGCCTGGTCCAGGACCCGGTCGAGTCCGTAGACATCGGGGTAGAAGTGCACCGTGCCGTCCGGGAACGCGACTGCGGTCGTGTAGTAGACCGCCACCGGAATCGGACGGGTGAGGACCACGCGGCGCGACGAGCGTCCCGCCATGGCGCGCTCGATCTCGGCACGGCCCCACTCGGGCCGGTCGCGCAACACCCATTCCGCCAGGCCGACCGGATCCTCGACCCGGATGCAGCCATGGCTGAAGTCGCGGCGGGTCCGGCCGAAGAGCAGGGAATCCGGGGTGCCGTGCAGGGCGACGTCGGCCGGGTTGGGCAAGTCGAACTTCACCAGCCCGAGGGCGTTGTGCGGCCCCGGGCGCTGGCGTACCCGGAGCTCCCCCCGGCTCAGCCGACGCAGCACGTCGGCGGTCACCTCGTCACCCATCGCCCGGCCGTCTGCGTCCACCACCTCCATGGCTTGGGCGCGGAGGTAGCCGGGTTGGCGCCGCAGCGTCGGCAGCAGCTCCTTGACCAGAATGCTGCGGGGCACGTTCCAATAGGGCCGGAACTCAACCGCACGTATTTCGGCGTAGAGCATCGGCGTCCGGGTGTCTACCGCCTTGCCCACGACCACCTTCATCCAGCGCGAGGGCGAGCCGGATCCGCCGGTCGAGTCGAAGGCGAAGAGCGCGAACGCAGGGACGTTCACGAGCAGGAAGCGCCGGCGCTCGAGCGGCGGCAACCAGCGGAGCCGCTCCATGGCCAGCTCGATCTGCCGTGCCCGACGGCTGAAGGGCGTGTTGAGCGCGGAGAGCGTGGCTCCGCCGAGAATCCCGTCGCGCCTGAGCCCGTGGCGCCACTGAAACCGGCGCACCGCCGCGACATCGGCCGGGCCGTACACCGCCCCAGTATCGGCAACTCCTACAGGAAGATCCCCGACGACGCGGAGGCGGCGGCGGAGCATCGCGATCTGGGGGAAGCGATCGCCCGGGCGGACCGGACCCCCGGCATCGACCGGGCCAAGCGTCGCATCGGCGGCGAGCCGGGAGTAGAGCGCGAGCATCCGCTGGAGATTGCGATACTGGGTGAGCGGCGGCGCGGACGCGGCGACCAGCTGCGCAACCGTGCCGGCCCGGAGCGCCTCGCTCAACAGGGCCGCGAGGTCAACCCGGGCCTCCGTCCCGCGCGCCCGGGCGTAGGGCGCGGCGGCGAGGCGGCCGGACCGGAGATCGTCGAGCAGGCGCAGCATGTCCACCGTGAGCAGAAGGTCGAAGCGGGCGAGGTCCCTGGCGGCGCGCCCGGACGGCACCGCGGCGGCGATTCGGTCGAGCGTCGCCGCGTCATAGTCCCCCGGGTCGAGGCCGTGGGCGCCGGCATTTGCCAGCGCGGTCAGGGCTTCGCGCG
>DATCWW010000197.1:0-7496 GCA_036566145.1 Gemmatimonadales bacterium | reverse complement strand
CGGCGGTCCGGAGGCACGGCGGTAGGCGGTCCCGTCTCGCCCGGCGCGCCGTCGATGTCCTCGCCCGGCTCGGGGGACTGGCCCTCTTCCCCACGTACCGCCGTACCGCCGTACTGCCCTTCCGCCTGCCTCTCGCGCTTGGGGCGCCCGGCGCCGACGGCCACCAGGGTCCGGACCATCTCCCCGGCCCGCTTGAGCACGCCCCGGGCGTTGTCGTAGCTGAGCAGGTCGAGCGCTTCGTCCAGATCGCGCCACTGGCAGTCGGTGATCCCCTCGTCCAGCTGGGGGCACGGCTCGCCGTTGGGGCTCTCGAACAGGAAGAAGTGGCAATACTTGTGGATGTGGCGTCCGCGGAAGCGGAAGTGCCAGTCGATGACCCGGATCGGACCCTGGAGGACCAGGCTGCCGAGCCCGGTTTCCTCCCCCGTCTCCCGGCGCGCGGCATCGGCCGGCGACTCGCCGTCCTCGAGGTGCCCCTTGGGAAAACCCCAGTTGTCGTAGGAATCGCGAATGAGAAGGAAGCGCGCCGGCTCCACGCCGGTCCGGCGGTAGACGATCCCGCCCGCGCTCACCTCCAGCTCCGCCCGGCGCCGGCTCATCAGAACACCGAGATCTTGAGGTACTTGCGGGGGTTGGCCTGAATGTCGGTCAGGAGCGCGCGGAACTGGATCACGGTCTCGGTGGTCTCGCGGTAGAGGGTGGAATCGCTGGCCAGCAGACCGATGGTCCCGTTGCCCGAGCGCATCTGCATCATCAGCGAGTCGGCCTGGACCATCACCCGGACCAGGCTGGCCTGATTGTCCCGCGCCGCGGTCATCACGCTGCGCAGGTCGGCCGCGGCCTGCCGGAGATCGGTGCTGGAGGCGCGGCCGTTGTTGAGGATGTCCTTCAGCTGGTTGTCCGCCGTCGCGGTGTCGAGCCGCGCGACGGCACCCTGGAAGGTGCGCGCCACCCCGGCGAAGGCGTCGGAGGTGGTGGCGACGTTCTGGCTCACCCGGTCGATCCGCGTCGTCTGGGCGTTGGCGAAGGTGACCAGCCGCTGGGAGATGACCGCCAGGTCCTTCACGCTCTGCTGCATGCTGGCGAGCGCGCTGCTGTCGAAGGCCTGGCCGATCCGGTTGGTGATGTCGCCCACGTCGCCGGCGATGCGGCTGGCCTGCGCGGTGAGCTGGCCGATGTCGGGCAGGGTCGCCCCCGGCCAGGCGTCGCCGCCCGCCTGGTCCGACTCGATCAGCGCCGCCCGGACGTTGGGGTCCGTGGGCAGCGGCTCGTAGGGGACGATGCTGGCGCTCCACTCGCCGAAGAGGCTGGCCGAGGCCGAGATCACCGCGGGCTTGGGCGGCAGGTCCACCCCGCGGTCCACGCTGAACTCGGTCTCCACCCATTCGTTTTCCACCAGCCGGATCGCCTCCACCCGGCCGACCCGGACGCCGCGCAGGGTGACCGGCGCCCCGACCCCGAGGCCGCCGACCGTGCGGAAGCGCGCGGTGTAAGTGGCCTCCTTCTGGTTCACGTTCGTCTCGCTCAGCCAGAGCGCGCCGAAGATCACCAGGGCGAGCGCCGCCAGCACGGCGAGGCCCACCGCGAATTCGTTGCTCCGCTTCATAGGGTCCTCCCCGCCGCGGCCGGGTCGCCCGGGCGACCCTCGATGAACTGGCGCACCACGGGATCACCGGTCGCCCGGATCTCCTCGACGCTTCCGACCTGGCGGATGGCGCCTTCGTAGAGCATCGCGATCCGGTCGCCCACCGTGAACGCGGTGCGCATGTCGTGCGTGACGACGAGCCCGGTGACGCCGAGGTCGCGGGTCCGGATCATGAGCTGATCCATTACGGCGGAGGTGACCGGGTCCAGCCCGGTGGTGGGCTCGTCGTACAGAATGTAGCGCGGGCGCAGGGCGATCGCCCGCGCGATCCCCACCCGCTTGCGCATCCCCCCGCTCAGCTCGGCCGGGTACTTGGCCTCCGTGCCGGCGAGCTCGACCACGGCCAGGCTCTCGGTGACCCGGTCGCGGATCTCGCGCTCGTCGTGTCCCCGACGGACCAGTCCCATCCGGATGTTCTCCGCGACGGTCATCGAATCGAACAGCGCCGCGAATTGGAACACGTAGCCGATCTCGCCCCGGAGCGCCGCCAGCCGCTCGCGGTCCATCTCGTGCACCACCTCGCCGTCCACTTCGACCCGGCCGGCGTCGGGCTCGAGCAGGCCCACGATGAGCTTGAGGGTGACGCTCTTGCCGGTGCCGGAGTAGCCGATGATGACGGTGTTGCGTCCGTCGGGGACCTCCAGCGTCAGGCCGCGGAGGACGGGCTTGGCCCCGAATGCTTTCGCCAGGTGCTCGAGCCGGATCATCCGCGGCGCCGCCGGGCCCGCGCCATCCTAGAGCAGCACCAGGGCCCAGAAGGCGTCGAGCACCAGAATCGCTTCGCAGCCGAGCACCACCGCGCGGGTGGTCGAGCGCCCGACGCCTTCGGCGCCCGCCGTCGCGTCGAGGCCGCGCAGGCAGCCCATGAGCGCCACCGCGGCCCCGAAACTCGCGCTCTTCACCAGTCCGAACCAGATGTCCTTGAACCGGTAGAACTGCTTGAGGCCCTTGAGGAACTCCGGGGTCGAGAGGTCGAGCAGGTTGATCGAGGTGATCCATCCCGAGCCGACGCCCACCGCCATCGCGAAGGCCGTGATCACGGGGAACATGAGGGCGGCGGCGAGGACCCGCGGCACCACCAGGTAGCTGTAGCGGTCGTAGGCCAGGGTCTCCAGCGCGTCCACCTGCTCGGTGACCTTCATGGTCCCGATCTCGGCCGCGATGCTGGCGCCGACCCGGCCGGCGAGGGCCATGCCGGTGAGCACCGGGCCCAGCTCCATCATCACCGTCTTCCCCACCAGCGCGCCCACGAAGTAGGGGGGAACGGTGCCGGTGAAGATGTAGGAGGAGAGGAGGGAGAGGACGATGCCGGTGAAGACCGCGATGAAGAGGGCGATCGGGACCGAGTCCACGCCGAGCCGTCGCATCTGGACGACGAGGAGCGGGGCCCAGGTCCGGACGTCGGCGAGGGCACGACCGGTCTCGAGCGTCCGCCGCCCGACGTACGCGACGAAGCCGTCCCGGGCGGTGACGCGGGATGCCACGGAGGGCTGCACGTGCAGAAAGTACGCTTAGGCCGCGAAGCTCGCCAGCGCGCGGCCGACGTCGCCTTCGCGCAGCCGCTTGAGCGCGCGATCGCGCAGCTGGCGCACCCGCTCGCGGGTGACGCCGAGCATGCCGCCGATCTCCTCCAGCGTGTGCTCCCGGCCGCCGGCGAGGCCGAAGTAGAGCCGGAGCACCTTGGCGTCCCGCGGCGGCAGGGTGCGGAGCGCGGACTCGATCTCCTCGGAGAGGAAGCGGTCCATCGCCTGCTCTTCGGCGTCGCCCTGCTCGTCGGCGATGAAGCGGTCGATCAGGCTGCGATCGCCCTCGGGGTCGAGCGGCGCGTCCAGGCGGACGTCGGCCGTGTTGAGGGCCGCGAGCGCCTGCACCACGTCGAGCGCGAGGCCGGTGGACCCTGCGATCTCCTCCGGCGTGGGCTCGCGCCGGAGCTCCTGCCGGAGCGTCTCGGCGGTGCGGATGATGCGGGAGAGGTCCGCGGTGCGGTTGAGCGGCACCCGCACGGTGCGGCCGTGACGGGCCAACGCGGCCAGGATCGCCTGCCGGATCCACCAGACGGCGTAGGAGATGAACTTCACCCCTTGGTCGGGATCGAACTTCCGCGCGGCGGTGAGGAGCCCGACGTTGCCCTCCCCGATGAGGTCGGTGAGCGCCATCCCCCGGTTCTGATACTTCTTGGCCACCGAGATCACGAACCGGAGGTTCCGCTTGACCAGCTCCTGCATCGCCTCGGCGTCGCCCTGCCGCACCTTGCGGGCGATCGCCACCTCCTGCTGGGCGGTGAGCAGCGGGGTCTGGCTGACCTCGTAGAGGTACTGGTCGAGGATGTCCTTGTCGGCATCGTAGACGCCGAGGCTCTTGGCGGTGTCGCGCTTGCGGGGCTTGCGAGGTTTGGCGGGAGCCCCGTACGCCAGGATCTCGGCGGTGGTGAGGTCGTCGGACAGAGGGACCGCGGAGGTGTCCGCCGGCCGTTGGGAGGCCCGCTTTGGCCCGTCTTCGCCGGCGGCTTTCTTCTTCTTCATGGCTGGAACATATCTCTCAGCTTGACGCTAAGTGACGCGCTGGCTAGGTTTCCGTGCTGCCGTGCCCAGCCGGATGCCATCGGGCGCGACAATATATAATGGGGGCGTAGCTCAGTTGGGAGAGCGCGTGAATGGCATTCACGAGGTCAGGGGTTCGATCCCCCTCGCCTCCATTCAGCGGCAGGTTGGCGGCGGTCTCTGGCTAGAAGTTGCGCGCCAGATCAATTAGATTGGCCGGCGTTCGCGGGAATAGCTCAGTTGGTAGAGCACAACCTTGCCAAGGTTGGGGTCGCGGGTTCGAGTCCCGTTTCCCGCTCTCCACGCGCTGAGACTCGAGCGCTCGGATGCAGTCGCAGGATGCAGTCACAACGTCGCGGGGTGGAGCAGTCTGGTAGCTCGCCGGGCTCATAACCCGGAGGTCGTGGGTTCAAATCCCACCCCCGCTATCGGTGCAACGGCGGTACGACGGAACGGCGGTACGAGACTCCGCCCTGCCGCCTACCGCCGTTCCGACTCAGGGCGGTTAGCTCAGTTGGTTAGAGCGCCACGTTGACATCGTGGAGGTCACAAGTTCGAGTCTTGTACCGCCCATCGCCTTTGCGCCCTTAGCTCAACTGGATAGAGCATTTGACTACGGATCAAAAGGCTGGGGGTTCGAATCCCTCAGGGCGCACTCTCCCCAACGTCAGCCCCGCCGACCCTGCGATCGGCGGGGCTTGGTGTTTCCGGACCTGAGCTGATCGGGGCGTGGAGCCTCGCGCACCTTCTGGCCGTTCCGGGGCCCCGATCGTTACGTTAGGTTTCTCTGCGTAATGGGACGCCCCCACCGCCTTCGCGGTCGGTCGCCTCCGTACGTCCGGAGTATCTCATCATCTCACTGCGAAGTGATCGTGCCGCCTGGCTCCGGCCGAGGTGGCGACTCGCCGTCACGCTGCTGGCGCTCGCGGCCTGCAGTGTGCCCTTCGGCGCGGACGAGCGTCGCTCGGAATTCCCCGACGCCGGCCCTGGCGGACCCGACTCCACATATGCCGGCATCGGAACGGGCATCCCGTTCGGCATGTTCACCCTGCCGCTCGACCGCTATCGCGCACCGATCACCGGCGCCGCGCGCGTCGTCTCGCGCAGCGAGGTCGGAGGCGTGCTCCGCGCGGCCCGCGAGGGCAAGGTCCGGGTGGTGCTCAACCTCGGCGGCAGTAAGGACAACACCCGAGACACGAGCGGCCGATTCGACCTGGCGCGCTGGAAGGCGCGGATCGATCAGTACCGCGACGTGGACTTCGGGCCGTACGTCGAGGAAGGGCTAGTGCTGGCCCATTACCTGGTCGACGAGCCGGATGCCAAGCCGTCATGGGGCGGGCAGGAGATCAGCCGCGCCGAGCTCGAGGAAATGGCCCGCTACTCCAAGTCGATCTGGCCCACCTTGCCGACGGCGGTCCGGGCAACGCCCGGCTGGCTGGCCGAGGGACACGCCACGTATCCCGATCTCGACATCGCCTGGGCCCAGTGGGAAGGGCCCGGGCGTCGCTGGCCGACACCCGAGGCCTTCCGCGACGAGAACGTGGCCAAAGCCAAGCTGCTCGGGCTCGGCCTCATCGTGGGATTGAACCAGCTGAACGGTGGAGACGGCTCGAGCGGCATTCGGGGAACGACGGAGAACCCCAATCACTGGGAGATGTCGGCCGCCGAGCTCGCCCGGGTCGGTACCCTGCTGGTCCGGACCCCGTACGCCTGCGCCTTCGTGAGCTGGCGGTATGATGCGGCCTTCGAAAGGCGGGCCGGGATCCTCGCCGCACTCGATTCGGTCGCCTCGGTGGCGGCGACCCGAGGGGGCACCTCTTGCCTCCGGCACGACCCTCCCGCACCAGCCGGGTAGTCCCAGGGCACACACCTCGCCCAACCCCGCAATACGCTGCAACGCCGACATTTCGCCCCGCGGGCGCCAGGCCCGTATAGCGGCTTGCCCTGGTCTGGCCCTCCGGGGCGCGGGGCCGAAATCAGGGCCAGACGGTAGGATACGCGCCGAGCCGCGGAAACGGCCCGCTCGACGGCCCATGTCTTGCAAACACGTGCAGTTCCAGTGACCCGACCCGGGTCGCTCCCTCCATACTCACTCGTTCGCAGTTCAAGGCACTGCACCCCTCGCCCGAGGATGTCGTCGTGACGTACACCTTCAAGCTCTCCCGCCGGATTGCGCGCCTTCGAGCGCCCCTGATCGCGATTGCCCTCCTCGGCCTCGCCGGGTGCAGCGGCTCCGACGCCTTCGATCCTGGCAGTACCACCACTCCATCGCTCGCGACTTCGTTCGCCGGTGGCATCCCCATAGGCACCTTCGAACACCCAACCAGCGAATTCGGCAGCCGGTACAACGGCGCCAAGCGCGCCATTCCGGCGAACCAGCTCGTGCAGGAGCTGGCCGCGATCAAGAGCCGAGGGGCACGGGTGGTCCTGATGTTTGCGGGCGAGCAGAGTAACTACAAGAACGGCGACGGCACCTTCAGTCTGGCCAAATGGGAGGACCGGATTGATCGGTACCGGGGCATCAACTTCTCCTCCTACGTCAATGATGGCACCGTCATCGGGCACTACCTGATCGACGAGCCGTACGATCCGAGCAACTGGGGCGGCGAGCCGATCCCGGGGTCCACGCTCGATCAGATGGCCAAGTACAGCAAGTCGATCTGGCCCAGCATGGCGACCATCGTGCGGGCGGAGCCCTCCCGCATCCGGTGGAGCGGGACCTACCAGTACCTCGACGCCGCCTGGGCGCAGTTCGAGAATCCCCGCGGCACCAAGGACATCAACCAATTCACCCGCGACAATGTGGCCGACGCCCAGCAGATGGGGCTGGCCCTGGTCGTGGGGCTCAACATCTCCAAGGGCGCGCCGCCGCTGATCGGACCCGGACTGGGCGGGTCGCCGATGACCCCGAGTGAGGTCAAGGAATGGGGCGGGGCCCTGCTCAGCAGCTCCTACCCGTGCGCCTTCATCAGCTGGCAGTACGACGCGCAGCTCCTGTCGAGCAGCGGGATGGCCGCTGCGATGGACTACCTGCGGGACAAGGCGCAGAACCGGGCCACCAAGACCTGCAAGGTCGGCTCCGGCTCCGAGCCGCCGCCGGAGGAGCCGCCCCCGCCGCCGCCCGACACCACCACCACCGAGGAGCCGCCGCCGCCTCCGAGCACGGTTGCGGGCCCCCTGCCCTTCGGGATGGAGCTCGCCCCGACCGCCGAGTACACCACCCGGTGGACCGGATCGGTCTACAAGGCGACGCCGAGCCAGCTGGCCGGCCAGCTGACCGAAGCCGCCGCCAGCCAAATGAAGCTGATCGT
>DATCWW010000168.1:0-2225 GCA_036566145.1 Gemmatimonadales bacterium | reverse complement strand
GGCGGCTGCCGCATCTGGTCACCTTCTCCTGTCTCTATGTCGACGGGGAGACCCTGCTCCATGAGCTGGACCGGAGGGAGTTCTCCGTATCGTCCGGTTCCTCCTGTACGAGCAGCACACTGACGCCGAGCCATGTCCTGAAGGCGATGGGGGTGCTGTCCGAGGGCAACATCCGGGTGTCGCTCCCGTCGGGCACGGCGGAGGAGGACGTCGACCGTTTCCTCAATGTGCTGCCCGGTGTGGTGGCGGATGTACGCAAGAGGCTCGGCGCGCCGGAGGCTCCCGCCCCCTCCCCCGCCGCGGGCCCCTCGCTCGTCGTGGACTCGCTGGGCAAGCGCTGCCCCATTCCGGTGATCGAGCTGGCCAAGGTGATCGGGGACGTGCCGGTGGGCGGCACGGTGAGCGTGCTGTCCGACGACGAGGCGGCACGGCTGGACATCCCCGCCTGGTGCGAGATGCGGGAGCAGGAGTACGTGGGCGAGGAGCCGGCGGACCGCGGTGTGTCGTATATGGTCCGCCGCCTCGTCTGAGCCGCCCGGTGCGTGCTGCGGGGCGCGCTAGCAGAGGTGCGCGCGGACCTCGGTGGCGGCCTCGTCTCCGTACGCCTTGGTGAAGCGCTCCATGAAGTGGGTGCGGCGCAGGGTGTACTCCTGGGTGCCGACCGTCTCGATGACCAGGGTGGCGAGCATGCAGCCGACCTGGGCGGCGCGTTTCAGGCCGACGCCCCAGGCCAGGCCGGAGAGGAACCCGGCGCGGAAGGCGTCGCCCACGCCGGTCGGGTCGGCCTTCATCCGCTCCTCCGCGCAGTTCACCTCGACCGGGTCCTCGCCGGTGCGCTCGATGCGGACTCCGCGGGCGCCCAAGGTGGTGACGCGGTGGCCGACCCTGGAGAGGATCTCCGCGTCGCTCCAGCCCGTCTTGGACTCGATGAGCCCCTTCTCGTACTCGTTGGAGAAGAGGTACGTGGCGCCGTCGAGCAGGATGCGGATCTCGTCGCCGTCCATCCGGGCGATCTGCTGCGAGAAGTCCGCCGCGAACGGGATGTTCCGGGAGCGGCACTCCTCGGTGTGGCGGAGCATCGCCTCGGGGTCGTCGGCACCGATCGAGACGAGGTCGAGGCCGCCGACGCGGTCGGCGACGCTCTTGAGCTCGATCAGCCGGGCCTCGCTCATCGCGCCCGCGTAGAAGGAGCCGATCTGGTTGTGGTCGGCGTCCGTCGTGCAGACGAAGCGGGCGGTGTGCAGAACCTCGGAGATGTGGACGGAGCCGGTGTCGACGCCGTGCCGGTCGAGCCAGGCGCGGTATTCGTCGAAGTCGGCCCCCGCGGCGCCGACCAGGATCGGCCCGGTGCCGAGCAGGCCCATGCCGTAAGCGATGTTCGCCGCGACACCGCCCCGCCGTACATCGAGGTTGTCGACCAGGAAGGAGAGCGAGACCGTGTGGAGCTGATCCGCGACCAGTTGGTCGGCGAATCGGCCGGGGAAGGTCATGAGGTGGTCGGTGGCGATGGAGCCGGTGACTGCGATGCGCACGGGGTGGCTGCTCCTGCGGCTGGCGGAGGAACGCGCGAAGGCGCCCTCCTGGACGGCGTGACAGTTCACGCTACTCGTTGTATCCGACCGGCTCAAAAGGGGAAAACTACCCGATAGTAGGTCTTTGTACCCCAACGGCCCCGTGCGTACGGTGCCACTATGCCGAATTCCATCGCCTCGCGTGAGTCCGAGATCAGCCTGGCCGAACTGCGCGGTGACTGCGCGCGGATGGCGCCCCACTGGGTCGTACCCGCGAAGAGCGTGACCAAGCCGGTGGCTCCGTCGTTGATCCACGGGATCACGGTGCCGCCGTCGTCCGCCCGGCTGATCGACGCGATGTCCGAGTACGGGGACTGACCGGCCGGCCGGGGCGGCTCCCCGGCGCGTTCGGTGGAACCGCATGCCCCTCTGCTCCGTCCCACGGTTGTCCCCCACTGGGGAACGCACAGCAGGCCATCCGGCGGCAACGCAGTCGAAGGAGCGATCCGGTGAGCACCGAGCGACCCGACAACGATGTGACCGGCCCCCGGCGGCGGCGACCGCCGTTCGTCGTGGCCTCGGTGGCGGCAGCGGTGCTGCTGGCCGGGGGCGGCGGTACGTACTGGGCATCGACCGCTTCCGGCGGTGACCGGGGAGCGGATACGGGCTCCGCGGCGTCGGGCGACCGGGTCCCGCCCGTGCTCGCCCTGGACG
>DATCWW010000143.1:0-11075 GCA_036566145.1 Gemmatimonadales bacterium | reverse complement strand
CCGTGTCCGCTCGCCGCTCAACCCCGCAGGCGGCGAGCAGCACGACGGCAGTGAGCGTGGCCGATAGCGTCCTCGTCATCGTGGTCCTCTCCCTCTGGTGGGGCCGTTCGCGGCCGGTCTTTTCCCGATACCCCAAAATCGTCACGACGCGCCTCCGCACGTCGTGACGCCGGTCACGACCGCGGCATGGCGTGGCCCGGACCGGCCGTTATTTTCCGATCCATGGCACACCCGACGCACGATCAGGTTACCCTCGGCCTGGTGCAGTCCCGCTGCGGCGAGGACCCCGAAGCCAACATGCGCACCGCGCTCGACGGCGTGCGCCAGGTGGCCGCACGCGGCGCGCAGATCGTCTGCCTCCAGGAGCTCTTCCGGAGCCAGTACTTCTGCCAGGTCGAAGACCATCGCTTCTTCGATCTGGCCGAGCCGATTCCGGGGCCCAGCACCGACCGGCTCGCCGCCCTGGCCAAAGAGCTGGGCGTGGTCATCGTGGCGTCGCTGTTCGAGAAGCGCGCCGAGGGACTCTACCATAATACCGCCGCCATCATCGACGCCGACGGCAGCTACCTCGGCAAGTACCGGAAGATGCACATTCCGGACGACCCGCAGTACTACGAGAAGTTCTACTTCACCCCCGGCGACCTGGGCTTCCGCAGCTGGGACACCCGCTTCGCCCGGATCGGGGTGCTGGTCTGCTGGGACCAGTGGTACCCCGAGGCGGCCCGGCTCACCGCCCTGAGCGGGGCCCAGATCCTGTTCTACCCCACTGCCATCGGCTGGCTCCCGGCGGAGAAGGCCGAGCACGGGGCGCAGCAGCAGTCGGCCTGGGAGACCATCCAGCGCTCGCACGCCATCGCCAACGGGGTCTACGTCTGCGCCGTCAACCGGGTGGGCCACGAGGGCCCGGCCGATGCCGGCATCGAGTTCTGGGGCGGGAGCTTCGTAGCCGATCCCGGTGGGCGAATCCTGGTAAAGGGCGGGACCGGCGAGGAGGTCCTCACCACGACCTGCGACCTGGGCAAGGTGGACGTGAGCCGCACCCACTGGCCGTTCCTGCGGGACCGGCGGATCGACGCGTACGGAGACCTGACCCGGCGGTATCTGGATTGAGGGGAAAGGGGAATTGACCCCCGCCGCCTTGGGCTACACCATGCCCGCCGAGTGGGCGCCCCATCGCGGCACCTGGCTCAGCTGGCCCCACAAGGAAGCCTCGTGGCCCGGCAAGTTCGGGCCGGTGCCGGCGATCTTCGCCCGCATGGTGCGGCATCTGGCGGACCACGAAGAGGTGCACATCAACGTGGCCGGACCGGACATGGAGCAGGAGGTGCGCCGGCTCCTGGCCGACGAAGGCGCCGATACCGGCAACGTCTTCTTCCATCACAATCCCACCAACGACGCCTGGTGCCGCGATCATGGGCCGATCTTCGTGCAGCGGGACGGCGCGCACGGCCGCGAGGAAGCGGTGGTGGACTGGAAGTTCAACGCCTGGGGCGACAAGTACCCGCCCTACGACCTCGATGACGTGATCCCCACCCGGATCGCGCGGGAGTACGGGCTCCCGGTATTCCATCCAGGCATCGTGATGGAGGGCGGGTCGATCGAGGTGAACGGGCGCGGCACGCTGCTCACGACGGAAGCCTGCCTCCTCAATCCCAACCGGAACCCCACGCTCGATCGCGACGCCATCGAGGGCTACCTGCGCGCCTATCTCGGCGTGCGGCACATCCTCTGGCTGGGCGACGGGATCGCGGGCGACGACACCGACGGCCACGTGGACGACCTGACCCGCTTCGTGGACGAGCGGACGGTCGTGACGGTGGTGGAAGACGACCCCGCCGACGAGAACTACGAGCCGCTGCGGGAGAACCTGGAACGGCTCCGAGGCATGAGGGACCAGGACGGCCGCCCGCTCCGGGTGGTGACGCTGCCGATGCCCCGGGCGCTCTTTCACGAGGCGCAGCGCCTGCCGGCGAGCTACGCCAACTTCTACATCGCCAACGGGGTGGTGCTCCTGCCCACCTACGATGCCGCGCGCGACGAGGAAGCCCGACGCACGCTGCAGGAGCTCTTCCCCACCCGCGAGGTGATCGGCATCGACTGCACCGACCTGGTGTGGGGACTCGGGGCGTTTCACTGTGTGAGTCAGCAGTGGCCGGCGGTCTAGGCAGTGAAGGGCGGAGTCCGGGGAAGGCGAAGGGCAAAGGGCAAAGGGCGAAGGGGGGCGCTCGAGACGATGCTGTCGAGCGCCCCCTTCGCCCTTCGCCCTTCGCTTCCTAGCCTACCCCTTCGTCCACGTCCCGACCAGCGCCGCCCGCCGCCCGCCGCAGGCATCCATGCCCACGCCGGCGATGTGCAGCTCGTTCTCCGCGCGGCTCACGACGTAGCGCGCATCCGAGGTCTGACAGGGGATCGCGGCGGTGTCGGCCTTGAAGATCAGGGTGTCGCCGGCGAACGCCGCGTTCCCCTTGATATCCACGCTGTCGGGCCAGCGGGGAGAGGGCAGCATCAGCTCGACCCCTCCGTTCGAGGCCATCTTCATCCGAACCTCCCCTTCCCCGGAGAGGTCCCGCTTCCAGTCGCCCGCGTACTTCGATCCTTCGCCGCAGGCCGCGAGCGACCCCGCGACGGCCAGGAGTGCCACCACGCGAAGTGGGTGAAGCCGGGTGATGCGATGGATCATCTCGATGCCCTCCATGAGGAAACTCCAACGATGCGGTTCGATCACAGGTAACGCAGCCAGCTGTCCGGATGACCGGCCTTGACCGCGGCGAACCAGCGGCAGGCCGGATACAGCGTCAGTACCACCGCCGCCCAGAGCGCGAAGATCACCGGCAGCCCGTAGCCCCACCCGGGCGGCAGGAAAGGCCAGGCGGTCAGAAAGGCCCGGGGCTCGAATCCCGCGAGGGTGCCGATGATGAGCGCCAGCGCATGGATCACCCCGAGGTGCAGCACGTAATAGAACAGCGGCACCCGCCCGATCAGCGCGAGCACGTCGCCGGCGACGCCGCGCCACGCGTCGGCCGCCGCGAGCAGCAGGAGCGCGGGGCCCAGGGTCATGAGCAGGAACAGGAGCGACGGGGGATACTTCGTCGTGTCGAAGAACGACAGCACGCTCTGGCGGGTGGACGTGTGGATCGTCCAGCCCGCCGGGTCGCCGTACCCGTTCCAGGCCCGGAGCACCAGAAAGGCCAGCGTGAGCCCGACCCCCAGCCGCACCAGCGTCCGCCGGCGGATCTCGGCCGGGGCGGTGAGCACCGCCCCGAGCGCGTACCCCACGGCGATCACCCCGATCCAGGGCAGCACCGGATAGATCACCACGAGCGAGATGCCGCCCGGCAGCTCGACCGGCCCGGGCAGGTGCAGCATGCGCCAGACGGGACCCCAGCCGCCGAGGGCCGCGGGATCGAGCCCGTCGAGCAGGTTGTGCCCAGCGATGATGGCGATGCCCGCCCCCGCCACCACGGTCGCAGGCAAGGCGAGCAGGCCGGCAAGTGCGATCATGCACACGCCCAACGCCGCGACGGCATGCAGCACCAACGGCTGGCCGGCGTAGTTCAGGTTGAACGTCCACAAGAGACGCACGACCGTGAGCTCCAGCACGATCAGCCCAAGCCCCCGCACGGCGAGGAAGCGGGCCTGCTCGCGCCGGGGGACCCCGTTGGCCAGGGCCAGGTAGGCCCCGGCGCCGGCCAGCAACACGAAAACGGGCGCGCACAGGTGAGTGACCCACCGAGTCAGGAAGAGATCGACCGAGAGCTCCGACAGGCCTGCCGGCTCGACCCGGATGGGGCTGAAGTACGCCCGCACCGTGTCCAGGGCCATGAGCACCATGACCAGACCGCGCAGCAGATCGACCGAGTGGAGCCGCGGGCGGGCCGGGAACGCCTGCTCGAGGGAAAGACTCAGCTCCGGGGTGCGGACCGGAACGGCCTGCATACCCCTCCGCGATGGCGCCGGACCGGACGGTCCGGGCTTAGGGACCAGAGACACGCGAACCGGAGTCGGCGGCCACCGACTCCGGTCCATAATGCGAGACCAGGCCCACTTACGCCAGAGTCCGGCCCCCTCGTGCCCTTACCGGGCCAACACCTCGTCCCGGGGAATGGGCAGCGTCTGATGCACCACTTCCGGCCCACCACCGTTGTCCGGGTTCGGGTCGCGACTCGGCAGGATGTCGCCGGCCGGCTCCAGCGCCAAACGCCCATAGCGTCGGAGGTCGATCCAGCGGTGCCCTCCCTCGTACAACAGGGAGAAGAGGCGATTGTAGAGCAGCTCGTCGATGGCCTGCTCCTGAGTGCCCAGCGTGGCGAGCTCGGCCAGCCCGCCCGACTGGGCCCGGATCTGGTTGATGTCCGGGAGGGCCGCGCCGAGGTCGCTGAGATTGATGTTGGCCTCGGCCCGGAGCAGGATCAGCTCCTCGTTCTTGATGATCGGAACCGAGCTGTTCGGGCTGGGATAGCGGATGAATCCCAGGCTGGAGGAGAACCCGGTCGAGCTGAGCGAGCTGCGGGTCGCGACTTTGGTAGTGAACCTGAGGTCGGGCGTGACCCCGTCGCCCTGGAGCTGGACCAGCGCCTGGAGTGAATCGTGGGCGAAATTCTCCACCGTCTGCGGAACCAGCGGGTTGGGGAAGTCGCCCGGCCCGGTGCCGTAGTTCATGTAGACGCCGCGCTGCAGGTCGGCGCCGGGACCCGAGACGAGGAACGATCCGGCCAGCGCCGTCAGCACGCCGGCCCAGTCCGCCCGATAGGCCGCCACCCGGGCCCGGAGCGCCCGGTTGAACGTGGCGAAGGTGGCCGGGCTGTCGAACCCCAGGAAGCCGGTGGGCAAGGTGAACGGGAACGCGTCGCCGCCGGCGGCCAGCTCGGTGTTCCCCTCTTCCAGCAGCGTGATGACGTGGTTCCAGGCCGCCGCGTTGGTCACGAACGGTGCCGGCGGGGCCGTGACGTCGAGCGGGATGGCGATCGGGATCGAGTCCTGGGTATGGGTGTCGAGCACCAGGACGAACGCGAGCGCCTGGATCGTCTTGACGAAGCCCGACGTGGCGCTGACCTCCTCGGGCGTAAGCTGCTCGGCGGTCTGCAGCGAGTTGAGCAGCAGGTTGCCCTCGCGGATCGCGGTGTACTCCTCCAGCCAGTGGTCGCCGCCGAACGGGTCACCGCCCGCATCCAGGTTCCCGATCAGGAGCTCGCTGATCCAGCGCGGGTCCGACCCGTCGATGCGCAGCGCTTCCCGGCCCAGGATGCCGATGTCCAGCGCGAAGTCCTGGATGTCGTCGCGCAGGGCGATGATCAGGCCGTTCGCGGCGGCCGAGACCTGGCCCTTGGTCGGGTTCTCCCCGATCGGGTCGGGGCTGTTGGGATTGGTGGCGAGATCGAGACTGCAGGCTCCCATGCCGAGGACCGCGGCCAGGAGCACGATGCGACGGAGCGTCATGGTCGTCCTCATGGTCAGAAGCCCAGGTCGAAGCCGAAGAAGAAGCTCTTGCTCGGCGGGAACGGCGCCACGTCGATGTTCCGGACGATGGCCTGGTTGCTGAAGTTGCTGACCTCGGGATCGAGGCCGCGGTAGCCGGTGAAGCGGAGCAGGTTCCGGCCGCTCACCGTGAGCCGGACGTAGCGGGCGGACCCGCCGAACAGGCTGCGGGTGATATTGTCGGGCAGGTTGTACGCCAGGGTGATCTCCCGGAGCTTGAGGTAGGACCCGTCCTGCACGTAGACCTGGGTCTGCCCGCTGGTCCAATCCTCCTGGCGCTTCTGGCCGGCCCCGACGTAGTCCTTGCTGTTCTGGCCCGCATCGTAGAGGAACTCGGTCAGGTTGATGTTGTCGCCGCCCTGCTTCCAGTCGAACAGGAAGCCGAGGCTGAAGGCCTGGTAGGTGAGGTCGCTGGAGAACGACATCTGGAAGTCGGGGGCGGCGTCGCCCACGACGCCCTCGGTGCCCACGATCTGGGTCGCCGACTTGCCCGGCTCGATGAAGAAGGCACCCAGCGAGGTGCCGAACCCGCCGGTCTCGAAGGGCGGCACGTCGCCCAGCGAGCGGATCTGGCTGCGATTGAGGAAGAACGTGGTCCGCAGCAGCCAGTTCATGTTCCGGTTCACCACCGGGGAGACGTTGAACGCGGCCTCGATGCCGCGGTTCCGGAGCCGCCCGTCGGAGCTGAAGGTCCGGAATTCCTGGCCCATGCTGGGCGCGAGCGTCTGCGTGAGGATCAGATCGGTGATCATCCGCTGGTAGACCGTGAAGTTGAGCTCGGCCCGCCCATTGGCGAAGAGCGCGTCGAAGCCGCCCTCGAACTCGGTCTGGCGCTCCGGCTGGAGCAGCACGTCACCGGCGGTCGAGCCGGGGAAGGCCGCGTAGTTGCCGCCGATCGTGCCGCTGCTGTCGGGTGAGAACTTCTGCCCGAAGAGCGGCTGGTTGCCGGTCTCGCCGAAGGCCGCGCGAAGCTTGATCTCGTCGATGTCGCCGAAGGGCTTGATCAGACGGTAGGAGATCGCCGCCTTGGGGTAGAGGAAGTACTTCCCGGTGTCGCCGTTGTTGCTGGTCCGGTCCGCGCGGACCCCGGCCGTGAGCAGGAGCCGCCGATCCATCAGCAGCAGCTCCTCCTGGCCGTAGAACCCGAGGTCCCGCACCGTCTGGTCGTCCTGGAACGGGGTGGCGCTGGTGGCCTGGTCGGGATTCTCCTGCCCGCTGGGCAGGTCACGGGCGAGGATCTGGGTCGCGTTGAGCAGCCGGTCCTCGTATTGCACGCCCGCCGAGAAGGTGGACTGATACGACCCCGAGGTGGGGACGTAGGTCCAGTTGCTGTTGAGCGCGAGGTTGAGGTTCCGGTTGGACGACTTGCTCAGGACCGCGGTGCCCGGCTGGCCGTCGTTGGGCTCGTACTGCAGCTCGCGGGGCGACACAAAGTCGTTGTCCTGCTCGAAGTAGTCCGCCCCGCCGATGGCGATGAGCTGCCAGGTGTGGTTCTCGCGGGCGAGGACCGTCGCCTTCGCGGTCAGGGTGCCCAGCGCCCGCCAGGTGTCCTCGTTGTTCTTGAGGAACTGGAAGGTCTGCAGCGGGTTGCTCCGCTCGAACGGGTTGGTCGGGAAGTCGGCCGCGACCAGCTGGTCCTGGGAGATGTTCGACGGCGCCCGGAGATCGACGAAGCTGGGCGTGAAGGGGAAGACCAGGTAGGGCGACGTGCCCGAGTTGTCGTTGTTGGAGAGGCCGCGGTTGGAGACGCTGTGCAGCACGTTGGTGTTGGCCGAAAGCTGGAGCCAGTGACTCAGCTGCTGGTCCAGGTTGACCCGCACCCCCTGCTTCTTGTATCCGGTATTGACCCCGATGCCGCCGTCGTTCTTGACCAGCCCGGACACGTAGTACCGGGTCTGGTCGGTGCCGCCGCTCACGCTCATGTCGGTCTCGTACGAGAGTGGGTGCTCCCCGTACAGCGCGTCCTCGTTGTCGAACACCTGGCCGTTCGCCGCGCTGAAGAGCCGGGCCACGGTAGTGTCCGGATTGAAGGCCGCCTGGGCCTCCGCCAGCGAGGTGAAGGTGCGGGATCCGAGGGTGCCGGCCCGCCAGAAGCTCCCCAGCCGCTGGCTGATGTTGAACTGCGGCTTGCCCTGGACGCCCTTCTTGGTGGTGATGATGATGACGCCGTTGGTGGCCTTGGAGCCGTAGATCGCCGCCGCCGATCCGCCCTTCAGGACCTCGATCCGCTCGATGTCCTCGGGATTGATGTCGGCGATGCGGTTGGTCGGATTGTCCTGGTTGCGGGGGTTGCCGCCGCACTGGGCGCAGCTCACCGCGTTCTGGCCGTTGGGAATCGCCGCATTGCTCACCACGATGCCGTCCACCACCCAGAGCGGCTCGGTGCCGGCGTTGATGGTGGAAACGCCGCGCAGATTCACCTGGATGCCGCCGCCCGGCGCGCCGGAGTTCTGCTGAATCAGGGCTCCGGGGATCTTGCCCTGCATCGCCGACTCCAGCGTGCCGGTCGGCGCGCGGGTGAGCTCGTCGGCCCCGACCGTCGCCACCGCATTGGGCAGGTTCTGCCGCTGGATGCCGGTGGACTGACCGGTGACCACGACCTCCTCCAGCTTGAAGGGGTCCGGCGCGAGGGTCACGTTCACCTGCCTGCTCGCGGCGGGAGCGGTCACATTCTGGCGCTTGTACCCGATGGCCAGGATGGTGAGGGTCTGGTCGCCCTCGGGCACGTTCATCGAGAACCGGCCGTCACTGCCGGTGCGGGCGGAGATTCCGCTCCTGTCCACCGAGATGACCGCTTCCAAAACGGGAGCACCCGTCTCCTGATTCGTCACCCGTCCGGTTAGCGCGCGCACCTGGGCCAGCATGGGCGAGGCCGTGAAGAAGGCGAACAACAGACAGAAGCCCAACAGGCGAGAAGCCATGGCGCCTCCGAGTCGTTGTACTGGGGTATCGGGTCCTGCAGATGGTGCCCAACATGGCAACGGGCCCCTGCTTCGCGCAAGCTTACGACCGGACGCCTGCGTCACTAGTGCGGCCAGCGGACCTCACCGCCGATGACCGTGAGCCGGCAGGCGTTGGGCTGGAGGTGGTACAGCCAGTGGGCCACGTCCGCGGCGTCGAGCACGGCGAAGTCCGCCGCCTTGCCCGGCTCGAGCGAGCCGATCCGGTCGGCCAGACCCACGGCACGCGCAGCGTGCAGGGTCGCCCCCTTGAGCGCCTCGGCCGGGGTCATGCGCTGGAGGGTGCAGGCCAGGGTGAGCGCGAACGGCAGGTGGTAGCTCGGGGCCGAGCCCGGATTGAAGTCCGTCGCCACGGCGACCGGGACGCCGGCCGCGATCCACCGTCGCGCGGCGAAGGGGGCCTGGCCCAGGTAAAGCGTCGCGATCGGGAGGCTCACGGCGACGACACCCGCGCGGGCCATCGCCTCGATCCCCGCCGGCGAGGCGCACTCCAGGTGATCGGCCGAGACCGCCCCCAGCTCGGCGGCGAGCTCGGCACCGCCGCCAGCGCTCAGCTGGTCGGCGTGCAGCTTGGCGCCGAGGCCGTGGCGCTGGGCCGCTCGAAGCAGGCGCCGGGCCTCGTCCGGGGAGAATGCCGACTGCTCCACGAACACGTCGCAGAACCGGGCCAGCCCCTCCTGCGCCAGCTCGGGCAGCATCGCCTCGAGCAGGGCCAGGTAGCCGGCGCGGTCGTGCCGGAACTCGGGCGGTACCGTGTGGGCCCCGAGAAAGGTGGGCACCAGCCGGATCGGCTGGCTCTCCCCCAGCCGGCGGTAGACCCGGAGCAGCCCGAGCTCGTGCTCCCGGTCGAGCCCGTAGCCGCTCTTGCACTCCACTGTGGTCACCCCCAGCCGCAGCATCGCCTGGAGGAAGCCCTGCGCCCGCTCGAGCAGCTCGTCCTCGCTCGCCGCCCGGGTGAGCCGCACCGTCCGCGCGATGCCCCCGCCGGCTCGGGCGATCTCGAGATAGCTCCGCCCCTCGATCCGCTCGACGAACTCCTCCGCCCGCCAGCCGGCGAACGCGAGATGCGTGTGACAGTCCACCAGCCCCGGGATCACGACGCCGCCGCCCGCGTCGAGCGGCTCCGCCGAGGCGTAACCCGCCGGCACCTCCCGGCGTGGCCCGACCCACACAACCGTATCGCCGTCCCACACCAGCGCGGCGTCGGCGATCGGATGGATCTCGCCCTGGCCGCCGACGGCGCGGCAGGTGGCGAGCTGAGCGATGTTCTGGATGATCTTCATGGCCGGATTGGCTGAGTCGCTCGCATCGCGGTGGTTAGCGGCACTCCTGCGGCCTTTCACCACGAAGGAGCCCGGTCGAGCTCATCGGAGCCGAGTCGCGCGCAGGCCGCTCATCCGTTGATCATCGGCAGATCAACCCCCCGCGCGCGGGCGGTCTCGATCGCGATCTCGTACCCGGCGTCGGCATGGCGCATGACGCCGGTGCCAGGGTCGGCGGTCAAGACCCGCTCCAGCCGGCGGTCCGCCGAAGGGGTGCCGTCGGCGACCGCGACCATGCCGGCGTGGATCGAGTAGCCGATGCCCACGCCGCCGCCGTGGTGCAGCGAGACCCAGCTCGCGCCGCAGGCGGTGTTGAGCAGCGCGTTGAGCAGCGGCCAGTCGGCGATGGCGTCGGAGCCGTCCCGCATCGCCTCCGTCTCGCGGTTGGGCGACGCCACCGAGCCGGTGTCGAGGTGGTCGCGCCCGATGACGATCGGCGCCCGCACCTTGCCGTGCTTCACCAGCCAGTTGAAGCGCAGCCCCATCTCGGCGCGCTCGCCGTACTCCAGCCAGCAGATCCGCGCCGGCAGCCCCTGGAACTGCACCCGCTCCGACGCCTGCCGGATCCAGCGGGCCAGCGCGTCGTTCCGTGGGAACGTCTCCAGCACCGCGCGGTCGGTCTCGGCGATGTCGCCGGGATCGCCCGAGAGCGCGGCCCAGCGGAACGGCCCGGCGCCGCGGCAGAAGAGCGGGCGGATGAACGCGGGGACGAAGCCCGGGATGGTGAAGGCTTCGCGCATCCCCCGATGATCGGCGACCTGGCCTCGCAGGTTGTTGCCGTAGTCGAAGGTGACCGCGCCGCGGGCCTGCAGGTCGAGCATCGCCTGCACGTGAACGGTCATCGAGTCCAGCACCCGGGTCTCGTAGTCCGCCGGGTCGCGCTCGCGAAGCTCCGCGGCCTGGGCCAGGTCGAATCCCGCCGGGATGTATCCCAGCCGGAGGTCGTGCGCCGAGGTCTGGTCGGTGAGGACGTCGGGCACCACCCCGCGCCGAACCAGCTCGGGCAGCACCTCCGCGATGTTGCCGACCAGGCCCACGGCGAGCGGCTGGCGCCGGCGGCGGGCCTCATCCACCAGCGCGAGGGCTCGGCCCAGATCGGTCTCCAGCCGGTCGCAGTAGCGGGTCTCCACCCGGCGCCGGATCCGGCTCTCGTCCACGTCCACGCCGAGGAAGGCCGCGCCGTTCATGGTGGCCGCGAGCGGCTGGGCCCCGCCCATCCCGCCCAGCCCGCCCGTCACCACCAGCCGCCCTTCCAGGGTTCCGCCAAAGTGCTGGCGAGCACACTCGGCGAAAGTCTCGTAGGTGCCCTGCAGAATCC
>DATCWW010000137.1:0-2825 GCA_036566145.1 Gemmatimonadales bacterium | reverse complement strand
CACGAGCACCCTGCTCCACGTACCGGCAGCATCTCGCTGTGGACGGTCCTGATCAGGTCGCGGGTGCGGGGTCGAGCGGCGGCAGGCGGAGCACGGCGCGCATCGCGCGGAGTGTCCAGGATGCGGTGTCGGTGTCGCCGTGTAGGTGTCGCGCCGGGTTCATCCCGGAAGCCAACGCGTTGAGGCTGAAGGCGACCTGTGCGGCGTCGGTGTCGGCGGGGAGGTCACCCGTCTCGACCGCGATGTCGATCTCGGCCATGAGCGTACTGCGCCACAGGCCCATGGTGCGTGCGAGCTCGTCGTGCACGCGGCCCTCCCGGCTGTCGTACTCGTAGGAGACCTGCGCGATGAAGCAGCCGCCGGGGTAGCCGGGGTTGTCGGTGTAGCGGGTCCACGCCTCGCAGATTCCCAGCAGGCGCGGCAGTCCCGGAGTCAGGTGCTCGGCCGGTTCCCAGACGCGTTCGCGGAAGATCCGGGTGGCCAGCGCGAGCGTGGCGAGCTGGAGCTCCTCCTTGCTGCCGAAGTGACCGATGACCCCGGACTTGCTCATGCGCAGCTCGGCTGCCAGGCGCCCGATGCTGACGCCGTCGAGGCCCTCGACCGAGGCGATGTCGGCCGCCGTTCGCAGGATGGCCGAACGGGTCTCCAGAGCCTCGTGGACCGAACTACGACCGGGCATGAGGTCGATCTTAGCGCACGCTCGTACTCTTTTGACGTACGAACGATCGTACGCTAATTTACCGCCGCGATGACATCCCTCGACTGTGCCGGGAGCCGTGCATGAGTCCTGCCTCGTCTTCACGCCTGTCGCTGGCACTGGCCTGCGGCGGGTCGTTCCTCGCGTTCCTGGACGTGACAGTCACCAACCTGGCGGTGCCGGACGTCGCGGTGGACTTCAGGGTCGGTGTGACCTCGGTGTCGTGGGTCGTGACGCTCTACACGATCCTGTTCGCCGGGCTGCTGGCTCCGGCCGGGAGACTGGCCGACGTCGTCGGGCGTGGACGCCTGTTCGTTGTCGGCGTGGCGGCGTTCACCGCCGCATCGGCGCTCGCGGCGGTCGCGCCGACGTTCGGCGTGCTGCTCGTCGCCCGGGTGGTCCAGGGCATCGGTGCGGCCCTGCTGGTCCCTGCGTCCCTGGCTTTGGTGCTCGCCGACACCCCGCCGGCCCGTCGGCCGGGTGCGATCAGCCTGTGGAGCGCTGCGGCGGCGCTGGCCGCCGCGGCGGGTCCCGCGCTGGGCGGGGTGTTGGTCGACGCGTTCGGCTGGCGTGCGCTGTTCTGCATCAACGTCCCGCTCGGCGCCTGGCTGGCGTATCGCGGCTGGCGCCTGCCCGCCGGAGCGCGTCGCGGCGGTCGTGTTCCCGACGTGCTCGGCAGCGGACTGCTCACGACCGGCGTCGTTCTGCTCGTGCTCGCCGTGACGCAGGGCCCGAGCTGGGGGTGGGCCGACCCGGCCACCGTCGGCTGCCTGCTCGGTGCCATCGTGGCCGGGGCGGCCGCGCTGGTGCGGTCGAGCCGGCACGTGAGCCCCGCGATCGAGATCGGCCTCTGGAAGAACCCGACGTACGCCGCGGCCAACGGGGTCTCGCTGCTGTTCGGCGTCGGCCTCTACGCGGCCCTGCTGCTGGGCGTGCTGTTCCTGGTGCAGGTCTGGGGCTACTCCGAGCTCCAGGCTGGCCTGGCGATGACGCCCGGCGCGGTGGCCTCGGCGGCGCTCGGCGTACTCGTCGGACGGGCGGCGCGCAAGCCGTCGGCGCGGACACTCGTCGTCGCCGGTGGGCTGCTGGTCGCCGCCACGTCGGCGGCGCTGGCGCTGTGGCTGCCCGCCAGCCCACACTTCGTCACCGCCTGGCTGCCCGGAGGCCTCGGGCTGGGCCTCGGCGTCGGCGCGGTCAGCATCGGGGTGTCCAGCGCCGCGGCGCTGTCGGTGGCGCCACAGCGCTTCGCCGCGGCGACCGGGTTGAACATCGCCGCTCGTCAGGTCGGTGGCGCGCTCGGTGTCGCAGTGCTCGCCGTCATGCTCGACGGACGGACCGCGGCGGATGGAGCCGAGCCCTTCCTGCTCGTCTACTGGATGACGGCCGGGGTGTGCGCCGCCGCGGCGCTCGTCGGCCTGCGGCTGGTGCTGCCGGTGCCGACCGCATCAGCCCCGGCTCCGGCTCCTGCTCCGGCTGCGGCGCTCAGCGCCGAAGGCAGCGCGTAACAACAGCTCCCGGCGCTGGCTGGGGACGGGGTTGACTCTCCTGTCGGGGGAAGCAGCAGGCTGGGGGACCGGGCAGCCTGCCCGGGACGGGGGCCTGGCGGGCCTCCAGGAGCGTGCCGGCCATGGCCAGCGCCCGGACCCGGCCGTTGGGGTGGCCGGATCCGCACCGGGGATCACGTGCGGGTCAACCACCCCTGTCGTGGCGTGATCCGGCGCGGTCGGGGGCTGCGTTTCCGCGCACCAGGCGGCCGACCTCGGCGCGCTTGCTGACGAAGGCGGGAAGTTCCCGGGTCGCGATCTGGTCGCGCTCGGCTGGTAGGTCCACCGTCAGGTCGGCGAGGATCCGCCCCGGTGCTCCGCTGAGCACGAGCACCCGGTCGCCCACGTAGACACTCTCGTCGATGTCGTGGGTGACGAACAGGATCGTCGTGCCGTGGGCGGCGCGAAGCCTCAGCACAAGGTCCTCCAGATCCTCCCGGGTCTGGGCGTCGACCGACCCGAACGGCTCGTCCATCAGCAGCAACGTGGGCCGATACGCCAACGCCCGGGCTATCGAGACACGCTGCTGCATACCGCCGGAGAGTTGCCACGGATAGTTGCCGGCCGCACCGTCCAAGCCGACC